>JAGTVG010000230.1 GCA_018224645.1 Cyclobacteriaceae bacterium | reverse complement strand
CAAAACCAACCTTCATGGTGCATGGAAACCCGGACCGGATACCGGACCGGATAACCGGAAATACCCAAACATGATCTCAAGGCATATTTTCAGTTATATAACCGATTACTTCTCGGTACCGGTAGAAGATCCTGATATTTTAATAAAATTTTAAAATGCAACGACGAAATAGCAGGCAGGGGATCTTTTTTCTCAGGATGAGTCTTCAGCTTTCCGTCTTATGCAACAGACTTGCTAAGGTGGTCAGACCATGGTTTCTCTTCAGATCAAAATGGTTCAAACCACGATCAATCATTAAGAACGGTTCATTTCCCGGCGTACCAGAAAGCCTTTAGCCAGGCATGCTTATGTAACTTCAGTATCAGTTCAGGGTTCAGGTCGGGTAATTCCGCCACCTCTGCATTTTTCTGTGCCTGATCAACATTGCGGATGCCCCCAATGACTGTACTTACGGCCGGATGATGACCTGAAAACTGAATGGCCAACTGCGGCAGGGTAAATCCTGAATCTGCAGTTTCCTGCCTGATTTTTTCGGTTCGTTCTACCGCCCTTTCCAACCTGTCACCGGCGAAATACCGCGTTCTGAAATCATCAGGAGAGAATTTATGGTCCCTGGAGTATTTACCTGTCAGAACCCCTTCATCAAATGGCATCCGGACGATCACACCGATTCCATTTTCCTGTGCAACGGGTAATAATTCAGCGGCCGGTTCCTGTTCGAAAATGTTATAGATCACCTGGACGGCATCGACCCAGCCATCTTCCATCAATCCGACCAGGGCATTCTGATCATGCTCAGGCGTGGAAACTCCAATAAATCTAACTTTCCCTTCCTTTTTCAATTCCCTGAGTATCCGTAATGGAAAGGGATCCCGGTTCCATGCACGTGTCCAGGTGTGGATCTGCATAACATCGATAAAATCCCGTTGAAGGTTTTTGAGGGTGGATTCAACAGATTCCCGTATGTATTTTTCGGGAAACCTTTCTTCAGCGCTACAATAGGGAGAAGGAGGCCATGGACCTGGCTTTGGTGGTATTTTTGAAGCCACAAAAATTTCCTTGGTACGATCCCTGAGAACCCGGCCAATTACCTTTTCGCTTTTACCGTCACCATAAGCGATGGCAGTATCAATAAAGTTGATCCCAAGATCGATGGCGGTATTCAGGGCCTGTATGGAATCAGATTCGGGTTGAAGGCCCCAATGAGAACCCAGCGCCCAGCCACCAAATCCGATGACCGAAACATCAACACCGGTTTTACCAAATGGCCTGTATTTCATGATTTATTGAATTTAGGAGTTTTTAACCTTCAGTGGAAAACACTTTCAACCGGCACGATATGGATCAATCTCTTTTCAACGATCAATGAGCATTTCGATGGAGAATTCCTGATCTCTCATTTACCAGTCATACATTCATTATCATTTCCTTAAAAAATCGCCATTCCCCAATCAATCATTCACTCATTCAATACTGCCTTCACAAGTGTTCCGGCATCTAAAACATTCATGAATGATCTAATATCCCAGATCTTTTGATTTTGTTGTTTTCCGCTTCTGCGGGGTCTTCTTCTTGGCTGTTGCCTGTTTTTTACTGTATTTGATCTTTGCGGCTTCGACGATGGCAGCCGTAGCTGTAGCTCCGACACGGGTGACCCCAAGCCGTTTTACCTTCAGCAGATCCTCAAGTGTCCTGACCCCGCCTGCGGCTTTTACCTGGACCTGCTGGGAAGAATACATCCGCATGAGTTTCAGGTCCTTGGGTGTAGCACCCTGGTAGCTGTATTTTCCATCCTTTCCCTTCATAAAACCATATCCCGTTGAGGTCTTGATAAAATCAGTCTTCACTTCATTGCAGATTTCACATAATCTGATCTTATACTTATCATCCGGTAAATAGTCATTTTCGAATATCACCTTCACCACTGCCTTATACTGATGACAGGTTTCAGTTACTGCAGCGATCTCGTTCCGGACATAATCCCAGTCTTCACCCAAAACCTTTCCGATATTCACCACCATATCAATTTCGACCGCCCCGTCACGAATGGCCTCAAGGGTTTCAGCCACTTTCACTTCAATGGCTGAATTACCATGAGGGAAGCCAACGACGGTCCCCAACATAACATCGGATCCTTCCAGCCACTTTACTGCCTCCCTGACGGCATAGGGTTTGATACAAACTGAGGCGACATCATATTTCTTTGCCAGCTCGCAACCCTCCCTGAGATCCTTGTCCGTCATGGTTGGATGGAGGAGGGAATGATCGATCATCTTGGCGATTTGTTTGACTTTATCCATTTCGGGTGATGTTAAGATTTATTAATATGCAGTTTTCTATAGAAATCAACATTCTAAAATTAAACAGAATTATCGGAATCCACCGGATAAACGCCAAAAAGATTCAGGATACGCGATACCCGGAATGATGACTTATATTATACTATTCATGCCATGGCACCGAGTCATGGCATGAATAGTCAATACCCGATAAAGGGTATTTCACTAAAATCCTTGATCTCAACGTCCTTGAATCCTACTTCCGATCCCCCTTTTTCTTCCGAGGCAACCTGCACACCAACCTGCAGACAGATATTTCCCGGACGGTCAAATTCCTCTGTCACATAATACTCGGAAGCTTTCAATCCATTGACATAAGTGCAGATATGGTTCTGAAAAGAAAAAATTTCCATGGTATTCCAATCATCGTAATCCACAATGCCGATAAAAGCTCTTGCCTTGGTTACCACGGAACCCGTTGGCCAGCCGTACGCAAATCCATCATGGTCATAAATATTGATTTCCAGTCCCGTTGCCAGGCTGATTTCAGCCGCCAAGGGATCCTGCAGGATAAAAACTCCCGAATTATGACTTTTTTTAATCCTGAATTTGAGTGTCAGGTAAAAATCCCGGTAGGCCTTTACCGATTTAAGAAAGCTGAAATCGTCTTTCCGCGTTCTGCCCAGAATATGATCATCCTTTAATTCCCATTGACCATCGCCGACAATTTCCCAATTGGAAAGATCGCCTGATGCCAACAACAATTCGGATTTTACGTTCATGGTGGAACGCATATAATCTTCGATCTGGGGAGAACTAATTTCTTCATGAGGCAGCGGCTTTATCCGGATATTTTTCAACTGGATGGCATGTTTTACCTTGCCATCATGGGCCTGAAAACCTATATGACCGGCAAAGGCCCTTCGCTGATGAGTGGTGAGCAGTTGCACCCCGTTGACTTTCGTAACCAGGCAATCCCCCCTGGCAATGATCTCCATCCGGTTCCAGTCCATGGGCTTAAGACTGTCCGAAAGGAACGACCGGGCCAGATTATAAACAGAACCAGTAGGATTCTGTGTATTGGGTGTACTGAAAATATTTATCTCATAGGCCGAAACAGCCGGATGACCTCCATGGGAATCCTTATACCTTACCGCCACACCACTGTTGTTCGGCGGCGGGCAGAGGAATTCAAATTCCAGGTGAAAGTTTTTATATTCCCCGTTACTGAGTAACCAGCCTCCGGGACCTGACTGATCATTCGAAAGGTTTAACATGCCATTTTCGACATTGGCCTGGGCATCTCCCTGAATATACCAGCCCTCCAGATTCTCTCCATTAAACAGAGATTCAAATTCGGTGGATATTTCATCAGATGGTTTCTGGCAGGACTGGAAAATAAAGGATAAGAGTACCAGGAATGGTAAAAAGGAAAGATTTTTCATAGATAAAAAATTTGCCTTGAATTTAATCAATATTTTACAATATGAACGGGAATGGGTAACAGGATCTAAACTGTTTAAAAAAGGAAGAACAGAAATTCTATTCCTGTTTAAAGTGCAGATCGGCAAAATCCAGGAACTGTTCCCAGTCATAATAGGTTAGATCATGATCACCTGACCGGATATGATATCCAACATGTCCTGTTTTTTCAGGCTCATTTAGCTCAGGCATCTGATCTCTGGTCAATACTTTAAGGCCGTATAATTTATATACATCGCCAGCATAATATCCTGACAGAAATTCACCTCTGGGATCCGACCATTCATCTCCGGCCGCGCTTGCAATATATACCGGGCGTGGTGCTACCAGGGCGATCAGTTGATGCTGATCCACGGGAAGAGAATTTTCATTCTGGTTGTACTGGTTGAAATTATCACAGAACCAGTGCGGGAAGACTGTATTGATCCTTTCAACCGTTTCCCCGAACTTCCGTCTTGATAGTGCCGCACCTCCGCAGCCGGATTCATTGGAAATCACCAGGGCAAACCGGTCATCCCTGGCACCTGCCCAGAGCGAGGTTTTCCCAAGGCGCGAATGCCCCAGGACAGCCACCCGGTCCTGGTCGATTTCCGGATCGATCCCGAAATAATCCATCGCCGCCGACAGGCCATAGGCCCAAGCACTGATCGATCCCCATTCATCCTTCGCGGGTTTCTGACCCTCCTCATACACAACACCGTGGATCCCGTTTGTAAAACCATCATCAAAATCCGGATCTACATCCCCATAGTACATGACGGCCAATCCATAACCCCTTTCCAGGATCAGCAATAGGGGCCATCTTCCTGCTCGCCAGCCTCTTGATTTTTCATCAGCCTTATTGTTGAAGATCAGGTTGTTCGGGTTGTTCATTACCCAGCTTTCCGACACCAGGATCCGCTCATCCGGGAATATCGTGTGGTTCCCATAAAAATTATATCCAAGAAATACGGGAACAGGTCCCGTTGTATTTTTGGGGAGATAGACAAGAAGGTTGGCTGCATGTGTACCCGATTTGCCGGTAAAAGTGATGGCCAATTGTTTCCTGATGGCTTTACCGTTCAGGGCGATCCTGCTGGATTCAAGCAGGCTGAACTGGACAGAAAGTTCATCCGCCGGTACCCGGCCATAAACCTGGCTCTCAAAAGCGGCAAGGATCTCCGGCCGGCGCAATGTTTCCCATTGTTCCCTTGTCGTAACCTGTTTCCCATTCTCTGTCTTCAGCAGTTGTGGAAGAACGAAATCCGGTACCTGATTTTCATCATAATTAGGGATAAACTGGGCCGATAATTGAAAATTTATTAAACAGAATATCAGTGAAAGCAAGATTCTCATAGTAAAAAAATTTTAATTCTAAAAGATAACAAAATTAGCCGGTTTTTAACAACAAAAACTACGCTTTGAGTAATTGTTGTTCTTTTGATCTGTGCCTGGCACCATTAAATTTTGGGAGATCATTTAAAATTTCTGAAAAATATTAAAGTTTCCGGATTAGTAATCCCAACGGCGCATTTTATCATTTTTTTTAAAACAAAGAACCATGTTTATTCTCAGACGGAAAAGTTTCGTCTGCATGATTTATTCAATGATTTATTTACATTCATGGCAATCCTGGTCCATTTTTTCCAGGCTGTCATAATCCGGGCCTGGCTTTCCATTAAAGGTTATGATTTTATCCAGGCGGATTGGCATGTTTTTTTCAACCCTTAGAAACTCTTCACCATTTTTTGTGTAAACATCCTCAACAACACCTGATAAACTGTCCAGTGTGCCCTTATCATTAAAAACAAAAATTTTAACTGTTTCCTTCCTGTTTGCCAGTAAAATCAGTTCATCATGGAAATCACATGATACGGGGATATATTGATCTTTCATGGGCGACAAGGTTTTGGTTTAATGTTTTTTTTGTGAACGGATTGAAAAGGGCAAAGGTTATTCAGGTGTTCCTGCCAGATCCCGCCAATGGTATAAATGAGGCAGGGGTAGGGATCAATTGTTTCAGCAGGTGCAAGGGTGACGGCACAAGCGGATGTTTGAGCCAGTGTGTTGATTGAGAAAGTGCAAGGGTGACGGCACGAGCGGATTTTTGCCCCAATGATAGCCTGTGTTATAAATGAAACGTCACTAAAATGGTGCAAACATTTGCTTATGCCTTGAATTTAAATATGAGATGTTCAATCAATGGATTTTAATACAGCTACAAATCCTCCACGCGGACGTATGGAAATTTCCGGACGGTCACCGGATTTAAAAGGTTTTTTGGCATACCTGAAGGTTTTCTCGCTGTCTCCGTCATTGATGATCTCCATCATATATTTTCCATCCAGGAGAAATGGCAGATCCAGGATCACCTGCTGTTCTACATCCTGCCCATTTATCCCGCCGACATACCATGTTAAATTGTTTTCCCTGGCCAGCACACAGTATTTACCCGGATAGCCATCGATGAATCTGGTTTGTTCCCAAGCGGCCGGAACATGGCTCAGGAATGATCTGACAAATTCTGGTGATTGAAGATAAGCATCCACTTTATCGGCAAAATGAATGATCCCGGATTCAAATACTACCGAGAGCGCCAGTTCATGGGCATTGGTTGTTATATGCGGGTAGGTCTGATCTGAAAAAGCGACCGGCGTATAGTCCATGGAACCGATCACATTCCTGGTAAATGGCAGTATTGTATTATGCCAAGGAGCTGCGTCAGGATATTGCGGATCAAAACTGTAACATTCGGCCCCTCTTACTGCTTCCATACTCACCAGGTGCGGGTAGGTCCTCTGCCAGCCTCTCGGTATTGTACATCCATGGAAATTACACAAAATCCGGTAATCTTTTGCATCCTTCAGGATCTCGTGATATAAACTGATGATATGAGGTTTGTCGCTTTGAAAAAAATCTATTTTTACTCCTTTTACACCCCATGATTTTAATTTTTCAAATTCTTCCCTTCTTCTTTCCTTCTGATGCATGGCATTACGCAATTGTTCTGTTACAATATTATGAGGGCCCCCACTATTATACCACACCAGCAGGCCAATCCCTTTACCATTGGCATATTCAACAAGTTTTTCCAGATCACCATTCTTCATCATGTTCCAGTTCGCATCAACCAGCGAATATTCCCAACCCATTTCGACGGCCAGATCGATAAAAGGGATCAGTTCATTATAGTCCTGAGGACTGTCATGATCTGACCACCAGCTCCAGGAAGCCCTGCCGGGCTTGATCCAGGAAATATCCTCTACTTCCGAAGGTTCTGCAAGATGAGTGACAAGATTGGATTCCACGATCGTGCTGAGCTTTTGACCGGTGATGATCACGCGCCAGGGCATTACCCAGGGAAATGAGCCAGTGGGTTCTGCAGGCCCTGTATCCATGGCTT
>JAGTVG010000229.1 GCA_018224645.1 Cyclobacteriaceae bacterium | reverse complement strand
GCTGGGGTACCAGGAAAAACTGGTGCGGAAACTGGTCAATGAACTCAATCGTTACGATCATTTTTTTTTCGAGATCCAGAATGAACCCTGGGCAGACCATAATGTCCCCGTTTACAATATTGTCAACAAGGACGATCTTCTTGAAAATGATTGGACCTATAAAGTGGACTTGGCCAGTGAGGCTTCCCTCGAATGGCAGGCAAAAATCGCAGGTTTTATCACCGATGAGGAAACGGATCTGGAACGGAAACATCTGATCGCGCAGAATTATTGTAATTATAAGGCACCATTATCCGGTATCGGAGAAAATATATCCATTATCAACTTTCACTATGCCTGGCCGGAAGCTGTTGAATGGAATTACGGGTTCAATAAAGTGATCGGCTTTGATGAGTCGGGGTTTGCCGGATCCGGTGACCAGGTTTACCGGCGACAGGCATGGCGTTTCATTCTTTCTGGAGGCGGACTTTTCAATAACCTGGATTATTCATTTTCTGCAGGTTACGAGGATGGCACGCTGAAAAATAAGGCACCGGGAGGAGGAAGTGCTGAATTAAGGAGTCAGCTGAAAGTACTGAAAAATTTTATCCATGATTTTGACCTTGTCAACCTCAAACCCGATAAAATATCAATTATCCAGGCTCCCGGAATGATCCCTTATCTTTTATCGGATCCTGGAAAATCATATGGGATGTACCTCCAGGCTGTGGGTATGGAAAAAAGCCAGCTCCTGATGCAGGTTCCCGACGGCAGTTATACGGTTTCATGGACCAGTACGCTGAGCGGTGAAACAATCCGCACAGAAGAGGTGAGCACGAAAAATGGTCATCTGATCCTGACCGTTCCTTTTGAGGACGGTGAAATTGCCATAAAAATTGAAGTCCTGGAAGAATAAGCCGTAGGGTTATATGAAACAACATTTTATTATTTTTTTCATGATCTTCCTGGCTATCCGGGTTGAAGCACAAGAAAATAGCCGGTATATCGCACAGGAAATCAAGTATAATCAGTTTACCCCGGGTGAAATATGGTATGATACGGATGGGAACCCTATCAATGCCCATGCGGGAGGTATTCTGTTCCATGAAGGTAAATATTACTGGTTTGGGCAGATCATGGTCCCCGGAAACGGTGGTTCTGATGCCTGGGTGGGGGTTAGCTGTTATTCCTCAACGGATCTTTACAACTGGAAAAACCTGGGGGTTGTTTTATCTGTGGAGGATGATCCTTCCCATCCGCTCACACGGGGATGTAAAATAGAAAGACCGAAAGTCATTTATAATGCCAGTACCGGAAAATTTATCATGTGGTGGCATCATGATATCAAGGGACAGGGGCACAGGAATGCCATGACCGGGATTGCGGTAAGTGAAGGGGTGGAAGGCCCCTATGAATTTATCCGTGTTTTCCGTCCCCTGGCAGAATTTCTTCCTTCCAATATTCCCGAATCTTTGAAGGATAAACAACCGGATCCTCTCGTATATACTTTTCCTTTCACCGGCGGATCCGTTCCCAACCATCCTGATAGTTTATTGATCTTTAAAAGGGATCTTCATCAGGGTCAGATGGCAAGGGATATGACCTTGTTTGTCGATGAAGATGGTGCTGCCTATCATATCTATTCCTCTGAAGAGAACAGCACCCTGCATATTGCGGAATTAAGTGAAGATTATCTGGGTTATACCGGAAAATATATCCGGATTTTCCCGGGCAGGTTTATGGAGGCTCCAGCCCTGTTCAAAAGAGGCAGTCAATATTATTTCATCGGATCCGGTTGTACAGGATGGGCCCCCAATGCTGCCAGATCAGCTGTTGCGTCTTCGATCTGGGGCCCCTGGGAAGAATTGGGGAATCCATGTACCGGAGCAGATGCAGAATTAACCTTTTACTCCCAGAGCACTTTTATCCTTCCGGTTGCAGACACGACAGATGCATTCATTTTTATGGCTGACAGGTGGCACCCCGAAAATCCGGTCGAAGGCAGGTATGTATGGCTGCCTGTACAATTCGAAGGGAAAAAGGTGGCATTGAAGTGGCATGATTCCTGGGACCTGAACCATTTTAAACCGATACGTTGAAAAATGTTTCGCCTGACTGCGGCTTCCCCTGATTTTAATCGGGTACTGCAGTTGCTTGCACTAAGCCCGATCCATATGGCGGCGACGCTGCACAGCGGAAGGAGGGCCATACCGGTAATGTGCTCTCATCATCCAATCCCTCCGGGGTAGCACTCAAAAGATCGGGTTCAGAAGGTAATTGGAAAAAGATAAACTCATGCCATGATCCCGAGTCACGGCGTGAGTTTATCCTTTTCCGTTCACGAAAGGACGAATGTCCGTGGCGATCATACCGGCTGACCGGGCTGCTTTTAAACCGGGATCTCCGTCTTCGAATACCTGGCAGGCTACCGGATCCACGCCCATCATTTCCGCACATTTTAAAAAGGTATCCGGGGCAGGTTTTGGATGCGGAACATCTTCCTTCGATACCAGTATATCAAAATATTTATCGAGACCCATGCATCTGACCGCCTTCCAGGAACCTTCCCTCGGGCTGCCCGTCCCGATCGACATCGGCAGTTTTCCATTGTATTTTTTGACAATATCTATGACCGGCCGGACCAGGGCCAGTTTATGCAGTTTGGTTTCATACAGGGCTTCCTTGTCCTTGGCATACAGCAATGGATCAAAATTCAATCCGGAAAGCCTTCTGACCTCTTCAAAGATCCTTTCTGAAGAAACCCCTGCATGGCTGTAGAAAAATTCTTCTGTAAAATCATAATTCAGCTGAACCCTGCAGATCTCTTCCCAGGCTTCATAATGAATGGGCATTGAATCCAGCAAAGTCCCGTCCAGGTCGAAAATCAGCGCACTGGCTCTGGGATCCACGTCAAGTTCTTTCATCATATGTTGTTTTGTGTGATATCCCTTACAGAATCCCTGATTTTCAGTTCTGTACGCAGATATATAGTTTCTGTTTTATTATCTTTTCCGTTCATTTTTTCCAGGAGGATCTCAGTCCCCCTGGCACTCATTTTTTCGATCGGCCTGCTCACCGAAGTCAGGGCAGGGGTCAGGTATGAGGCAAAAATACTGTCATCAAATCCAATCAGCGAAATATCTCCCGGAATTTTTAAACCATTTTCAAAAATTGCTTTCATGGCACCCACGGCCATGTCATCATTCAGGCAGAACACAGCAGTGGGTTTTTTTTTCCTGTTTAAAAGCAGATACATCCCTTTATATCCGCCTTCCAGGTCATAATTTCCGGTAACTGTGAGTGTCGGATCATAAACGATCCGGTTTTCTTCCAGTGCCTGCAGATATCCCTGCTTTCTCCGGTGTGAGGTTTTGAATTCCTTCCTGCCTTCGATAATCCCGATCCGCCGATGTCCGTGCCGGATCAACCATTCTGTAGCCCTGAACGCACCCATGGAATCATCCGCCAGTACTGTCGTGACCTCCGGAATCGCAGTTTCCCGGTTAAGCAGTACAAACGGGATTTTATTCCGGATGACATGTTTTATCAGGGGATCATCCCCGATACTCTGGCTCATGAGAATGATCCCATCAAAATACCGGGGCAAAATTTTACCGAAACCCTGAAAATCATCAAGTCCTTCCACCGAAAGGCTGTAGTTGTCCCTGATGATCCCGTTCACACCGCGTACGGCATCCAGGAAGAAACTTGCAGAAGTCCCCTTTTTTATGGTAGTAAAAAAAAGTCCGATATTGTATGATTTCGCAAGGACCAGGCTTCTGGCATTTACATTCGGCCTGTAATTGTACTTTTCAGCAACTTTACGGACCTTGTTTTTGGTTGTTTCACTGATCAACGGACTGTCATTCAATGCCCTGGAAACTGTCGTATGGGAAACATTGATCAGTCTTGCAATATCTTTGATGGTTATGCTCATACATCTTTACCGGGAGCCAGAACTGGATTTTCCCGGTGCCGGGATTTTCCGGACTGGGAAAAAGTTTTTACCCAGCCATCCTGCACACAAAACAGTTGTTTTGGCAGCAGGACCGGCCGGGAATGGTATGTTATTAGCGTCTCTCAAAATTCAGTTTATACTTCATACGCCGAAGAAGCGGTTTCACCACCTCTGCCAGTCCAGTTGGTATGGAAGAATTTGCCCCTGGGTTCATCGATCCTTTCATACTGATGTGCCCCGAAATAATCCCTTTGTGCCTGGAGCATATTGGCAGGAAGCCGTTCCGTACGGTAGCCGTCAAAATATGATAGTGCAATGGAAAACGCAGGAACCGGAATCCCATTTACCACCGATGTTGAAACGACCCGTCTCCATGCTTCCTGGGAGGATCCCATTTTTTCCGTGAAATACGGATCCAACAGCAGGTTTCTAAGATCCGGATTCCTGTCAAATGCTTCCTTGATCTTACTGAGGAACACTGACCGGATGATACATCCTCCTCTCCACATCAGGGCAACGCCTCCGTAATTGAGATTCCAATTATATTCTTCCGCTGCAGCACGCATCAGGGTATATCCCTGGGCATAGGATACGATCTTGGAAGCATACAATGCCTTCCGCAGATCTTCAATGAAGGCTTTCCTATCGCCTTTGAATGCGGGTTCCGGACCTTTGATCACTTTGGCTGCTTTCACCCTTTCATCCTTCAGGGCAGAAAGACAGCGGGCAAAAACAGCTTCGACGATCAGGGTGAGGGGGATGCCAAAATCAAGGGCAGCAACGCCCGTCCATTTCCCGGTCCCCTTCTGGCCGGCAGTATCGAGGATCTTTTCCACCATCGGTTCGCCTTTTTCATCCTTGTAAGCCAGGATATCCCGGGTTATCTCGATGAGATAGCTATCGAGTTCCCCCTCATTCCATTCCCTGAAAACCTCATGCATTTCATCGGCCTGCATGCCAAGTAATTTTTTCATGATGAAGTATGCTTCCGAGATGAGCTGCATATCGCCATATTCAATGCCATTATGGATCATTTTTACGAAATGGCCGGCACCGTTTTCACCTACCCAGTCACAACAGGGGGTGCCGTCCTCTACCTTGGCTGCCACCGCCTGGAAAATATCCTTTACATGTTTCCATGCCTCAGGAGAACCTCCAGGCATGATGGAGGGGCCTTTTAATGCACCTTCTTCACCACCCGATACACCTGTCCCGATATAAAGAAGGCCATGTTCCTCCACATATTCAGTCCTGCGCATGGTGTCAGGGAAATGAGAATTCCCGCCATCGATGATGATATCGCCTTTTTCCAGGAAGGGAATGAGCATGTCGATAAATGCATCGACCGGCTTTCCTGCCTTGACCATCAGCATTACCTTCCTTGGTCTTTTTAAATTTTTGACAAGTTCTTCGATGGAATGGGTACCGATAATATTTTTTCCCTTGCCCCTTCCATTGACAAAATGATCTACTTTTTCAGTTGTACGGTTAAACACGGCAACGGTAAATCCCTTGCTTTCCATATTCAGGACAAGGTTTTCGCCCATTACTGCCAGTCCAACCAATCCAATATCTGCTAATTTTTCCATGATCACGAAGTTTTTTAATGGTGATTAAAAATATTTTATTCTTTAAATCTTTCCCTGGATGCCCATAAACCCAATGCAGGATTTGATATGAAATAAATATCCTCTCCGTCCACACGGTTGAATCCATCCACAAGCCTGGCCGGGTCATATATTTTCAGCATCGCATTCAAATCCCCATATTTGTAATTTACACTTTGAATTTCCTCCCGGCTGATATTGCCCGGACAGTAGGTAATAATAAACCGGTCCTCGGAAGAACCATGGATCAGGTGGGCGGCAGCCGACAGGTTTTCCTGAAGATCCATGTTAGTCAGGGTTGCCTCCAGCACCTTTTCCGTCGTTTGATATCCATATTTCCTGATCAGCTGGTCGATCATCCTGTCCTCGCCGAATTCCCTGAGACCGGGAGCGAGGACAATAAGTTCGCCCTGGTCGGCGATGGCCATTCTTGTCCTGTAAATACTTTTGTTACCCAGCCAGGTACTTTTGAATTCACCTGGGTTCAGGTAGACCACCACCTTTTCGAGCGGTTTGTCCAGGATGTCAAAATTCACCTTCAGCGATAATTCGGAAGCCTTGAGGAAACATTCGAGGTCATCCCCGATGAACAATCCCTTCACCCCTAATTTCCCGCCTGATCTCCCCACAATGGTAAGGATATAAATTACCGGGAGGTTTCGCGCAAAATGCTCTGAGGCATAATTCAATACTTTTCTTACCGGATTGATGGCCCGGCCCATGATCCTTTCCATGCCATACACGGCACCCAGGAAATGGCTTTTGTTGATCCCTTCAGCGCCTCCCGTACCCACGAAAATGTTCTTGTTATAATTGGCCATGCCGATCACTTCATGAGGCACTACCTGGCCTACGGAAAGGATAAGGTCGATGTCAGGATCAATGAGCATTTTGTTTACCTGTGCCGGCCATGAAAAGTTTAACTGGCCTTCCGATACCGAATGGATAAATTCGGCAGGAACTTCCCCAAGGGTAGCCAGTCCATGCCGCCAGTCGTGGATCCTGAACAGGGAAGGAGGCACCTTACCGAACATGCCGGAGATCTGGTTTGCCGTCATTGGAGAATGGGTTCCCAGAGCAGGCAACACGCCGGATATTTTATCCCTGTAGAATTCCCAGGCGTATTCGGTAATATGGCCTGCAAAGGAATGGTACCTGGTAAAATCAGGGGGTATGGCGAGTACCCGTTTCCTGTTCCCGATTTTTTCAAGGGTGCCTGTTACAGCTTCCCTCAGTTCGGATGCAGTAAAAAGGGAATGTTCATTTCCTTTTCCGTAGAAGAGCATCGGTTATCAGTTTATTTTTTCCAGGGTGGCGTATCCGGCAGATACGATTCAAATTCAGTGATCAGATCATGTTCATAATGACCTGCATATGTACCGGCAAAGAATTTATCCATGGCCTCTTCATAAAATCTCTGCCATGAATCCTCCTCATGTCCGGGATTGATCGGATAAAACAGCACCCCATTGTTTTTGGCGGCTTTCATATCTCCCGGTGCATCACCGATCATCAGTATCTTGTTATCTTCATATTTTCCCTTCGCGCCAAAGGCAAGGTGTTCCTTCTTGGAGCCATGTTCCTGGCCGGCAATGATCCTCACCATTTCATCCATGCCGTTTTCCATCCATTCCCGCTCGAGTGCTTCTACCGGTGTGGAGGAAATCACCATGGCGTCAGCCTTTTTGCTGAGCTTTTCAAGGGATTCCTTCATGAAAGGATATGGCGGGATATCATGCACCATTTCTGAAACATCCGCATTGATGGCTTTCGACCAGCGGAGTGCCTGACTAATGGTTGGATCGTTTGTCTCAGCCGCATATTTTTCAAGTGTGGTATTGGCAAGTTTCGATTCCTTCCGGGTCCATTCGATCACCGGCTTGAGGTCCGGGATATTTGCCTTCCTGGCGATCACTTCCTTCCGCTCTCGCAGCAGGTCCATCACCTGGATCAATGCCAGGAAACGGTTCACTCCCCTGGCTTTGGAATACAGATTGACAAAATCCCAGGCTTCCCTTGTATATTTCGAGACAACCTGGAGATTCCAGTGCAGTATGGTATTCGGACAGAAACATTCCTTGTGTTTGATCTCCATGGTATCGAATGCACAACCATCCGAATCAATACCAACAAAGAATTCTTTTTTAGGTTCAAGTGATTTAAGAATCTGATGGGGATCTTTAGTCATAATGTTATTCAGGTTTAATTAATGATAAGCTTGTGGCATATAGGGTGAAAGTTTCTTGCCGGCAAAAACAGGTTTAAAACGGGTAAACCGCTGGCGTCCGTTGATCATCGGGACCGAGACCCAGTCTTCCCCGATCAGGGGTCGTATATAGTTCAGAAAGTCATCCGTGACGTCGATCCTGTTTTCAGAGATCCAGTGTTTCGGGAAGGATCTTTCCGATAAAGCGACCTTCTCAAGCGGAACTTTATCATACCTGACATTGTATATCAGTCCGGGTTCCCTGAGGATGGTGGCCATCCACCCATTTCCATCTTTTAATGCTATCTCCACCGCCTTCTGTCCGACTTTGTATGCTTCATCCAGATCAATCGTGGAGGCATAGATCATGGTTGACCGCTGATCAGTGCCCATTACCTGTCCGCGTGCCTTCCCTGTCACCTTAAAACCCTGGTGGTTTAAATAATTCACCACCGCCTGATAAACCGAAAGTTTACTGGCCCCGAATTCTGTATGTCCAAATGAATCCCTGACAGATCCAATATCTCCGGCATCAAAACCTTCACTGACGACAAGGATGCACCTGCCATCCTTTTTCAGCTGATCGTTTACCTGATCTCCCATTTTTTCAAGGTTGATCCCTGATTCGGTGAGATAGATCTGCAGGGGCATTTCACGATCCGGGTCGGCGAGCCTCGAAGCGGCCGGGATATATCCGATCTTCCTGCCCATTGCCTGGATCACCAGGACCGGATCGGCAGGGGAAGAACCCATATTTTCCTCATTGGCATTCTGGATAATATGCGACCAGTATCGCGCCACACTTCCATAGCCTGGAGTATGATCGATGAGTTTGAAATCACTGTCTCCGACATCATTGTCAATGGTCTTTGGCACCCCTGTCCCGATCACTTCCAGCCCGCTTTCAGCGGCCAATTCACTTACGCGGAAAGCGGTATGCTGGGAATCATTCCCGCCTATGTAGAAAAAATAACCGATATCATGGGCTTTGAAAACCTCCATGATCCTGTCGATATCCTTATCCTGGTGGTCTTTCAGTTTATACCGGCAGGTCCCTATGCTTCCTGCACCCGGAGTTGTCCTCAGCAGGGCGACCTCTTCCTTGTCCTGTGCCGTAAGGTCGAGCAGTTCTTCTTTCAGAACTCCCTCGATCCCGTGCCAGCCGCCATAGACTTTTCCGAATTTATCAGGAAACATTTTGCAGGTCTCAATGATACCCCTTAAGGAATTGTTGATCACAGGGGAGGGGCCTCCCGATTGTGCAACGATCACGTTTTTTGCCATAAAAAATTAATTTTTTGCTTAAATTCTTAAACCCCTGAATACGCATTAAATCCGCCATCCACCGGAATGGTCACCCCTGTGATAAAGCGGGAAGTATCGGAGAGTAAAAACAGGGCAGTTCCCTGCAGATCATCGGGATCCCCGAATTTTCCCATGGGCGTGTTGATGATCACCTTATTGCCGCGCGCGGTCAGTTCTCCTGATTTCTCATCGTACAGGAG
>JAGTVG010000228.1 GCA_018224645.1 Cyclobacteriaceae bacterium | reverse complement strand
TAATAGTTGCAGATGATAATCCGGACATTTTGGATATTCTGAAAATGATATTGGAAGTAATTGGCGGTTATGAAGTAATCACCACCGCTGACGGGGAATCAGTATATGATCTTCTGGGAGAAGCTCCTGACCTGATTCTTCTTGACGTCTGGATGTCAGGTCAGAATGGAAGTGAAATTTGTAAAAATCTGAAAGCTGACAAAAAAACCAGGGATCTTCCCCTGATTCTCTTTTCTGCCAGTAAAAACATTCAGGATATATCCAGATCGGAAGGGGCTGATGATTTTCTTGCTAAGCCATTTCAGATGGATGTATTACTTAAGAAGGTTGCCAGGCTGACAAATAAGGATTGAAAGGAGAATCTACAAAATGGAAATATAACGGGGTTCCATCTTAAAAATAATTTAGGAATAACCGGGGTTAACTTCTTCGTGGATCCAGTACAAAAAAAGGCTGTCTCTCCGGACAGCCCTCAAACCATATATCTAAAATAATAAGCTCCTGTGGGATTAAATTATTCCCCACCCTCGTCTTCCGGAGTGGCTCCCAAGGCTTCAAGTTTCTGCTGTACTTCATTCACTTTATCGTAATTTTTCATCAGGGAATAAAGTGTCTGCAGGGTTTCCAGGGTTCCTATATCATCCGGTCGCACTTCATGGGCCCTTTCAAAATAGGGCAAAGCCTGCTTGAAAACTTCATTGGCTTGTTCTTCCACTTTTTTACCTTCTTTTTTATAGGTATCAAGGTCCATCTCCTGTGCCAGATGAAGGATATCCGCTCCCTTGTTATAATAATCCACGCCTAGATTATACAGGGCATCGAAATATTCCGGATTTTTGTCAATACTTTTTTTATACCATTCTATGGCCTCATCCAGCTGGTCTGATGCATCGTAAAGATATCCCATTTCATAATACAATACATGGTTATCGGGATTCTCTTCAATGGCAGCCTGGATCTTTTCCTTTGCCTCGTCCACCTGGTTTGCGATGATAAGCAGGGTTATTTCATCCTGTTTCAATTCAGGATCGTCCGGAAACTGTTCCCTTGCCCTTTTAGCAGCGGCTATGGCTTGGGCTGTATCTTTTTCCACGGCCCTGTATGTATATATAATGTTCCTGTGAACATTTACATCGGCCATTTTATGTTCAGCCAGGTATTCAAAATTTTCAAGGGCCAGATCAATATTATCTAATTGATTTGCTGCATAACCTGCATACATCCAGGCAGTTGTATCATCCGGATAGATTGTCTTTGCCTTATCAAAATTTTCAATGGCCTTTTCATACTCCTCATTCTGATAGGCTTCTGCCGCTGTGTTAAAAACCGAACTATACAGGCTGTTCAATTGCTGTTCTGAGAATATGTAATAGGTGCCATTTTCACCTTCCATTTCCTTTACCTTTTTAAAAGCTTCAACAGCTTCCTCAAAGGAATTATCGCTCAAATTCTGAACTGCCGGATCCTCTGATATATTTATGGCCTGATAAATCAATCCACGGTAATACCAGGTTTTGGTGTTATCCTTTGTTTTTTCATATTCGATGGCTGCATCAATGATCGATTTTGCTTCCGTTATCTCGTTCTTATCAAGTAGCGCCTTGGCTTTTTCAATCTTTGGTTTAGGCTGTGCAAATGAGACCAGCGTAGACACCACCAAAAAAATGAGTAATAGGTTTAACTTTTTCATGATGTTGATATTTGCTTAAAATAAATAAATTATTTATCCATATGATATATAAAATACGATAAAAAACAGATTTTTCATCTGTTTTATATTTTTTCCGAGGAGATTTCTTCTTCCCCTTCTTCAATATTTGCAATTTTTTCAACTCCGCTTATCACATCCTCTTCATTCAGCCGGATCAGTTTCACACCCTGGGTCGCCCTTCCCATAATCCGCAGATTTGAGACCGATATCCGGATCGTAATGCCTGAACGGTTGATGATCATTAAATCATCCGATTCAACCACCTCTTTCACAGCAACAAGCTTGCCAGTTTTGGGCGTAACATTGATGGTCTTAACACCCTTACCCCCGCGGCGTGTGATCCGGTATTCCTCGATCGAACTTCTTTTACCGTATCCTTTTTCTGAAACAACCAGCAATTGTGCATCTTCCCGTTCAATACAGACCATTTCTACCACGCGGTCATCGGGGCCTTCCAGGGTGACACCCCTTACCCCTGCCGCCGACCGGCCCATTGCCCGAATTTGATTCAGGAAAATGAATCACTTTTCCGGAACGTTTTCCAATGACTATATGATTATTGCCATTCGTCAACTTTACGTTCAGCAGGCTGTCTCCTTCATTGATGCTGATGGCATTGATCCCATTCTGTCGTGGCCGTGAAAAGGATTCGAGTAAAGTCTTTTTTATGGTTCCTTTTACGGTACACATGACGATATAGTTATTATTAATGTAATCTTCATCATCAAGGTTGTGTACATTGAGTACCGCCCGGACCATATCCTCTGGCAGTATATTGATAAGATTCTGGATGGCACGTCCCTTGGTAGTTTTGGCCCCTTCAGGAATTTCATAGACCTTTTTCCAGAATACTTTTCCGAATTCCGTAAAAATCAGCAGATTATCGTGGGCGTGGGCTACAAACAAATGATCCGTAAAGTCACCATCCTTGGTAATCACCCCCCGGCTCCCCGTGCCACCTCTTCCCTGAATCCTGTATTCTCCCAGCGAAGTACGTTTGATATAGCCATGATGAGAAATGGTGATCACCATTTCTTCATTTGGAATCATATCTTCAATGCCAATTTCTTCCGAACTATGGACAATCTCCGTCCGCCGCTCATCTCCATACCGCTCTTTCAGATCAAAAAGTTCATTTTTTATGATATCCATTCTTTTATCCTCATTCCCAAGGATCTCCTTCAACTCACCGATCAACTGCTGAAGCTCTTCATATTCCTTTTCAATTTTTTCCCTTTCGAGCCCTGTAAGCCGCTGAAGACGCATGTCAAGAATGGCTTTTGCCTGAATCTCTGAAAGTTTGAACCTTTCCATCAGGCCGGTTTTTGCAGTTTCCGGATCACGGGATTTCCTGATCAGGTCGATTACCTC
>JAGTVG010000227.1 GCA_018224645.1 Cyclobacteriaceae bacterium | reverse complement strand
TGAGGAAGGATTGATGACCATCAACCAGCTCGATGACGGGGGTTCCCCGGATGGCGTAAAGCAGGATCTTTTTATTTCCTGACGGGTTAAAATATACAGCGGCATCCTTGAGAATGATCAGCAGCAGTATGGCAACCATAAATCCGGATAACCGGTATTTCCTGTATTTAAGAACCGCATACAGGAGGCAGATCAGGCAAAAGATCAACAGGGAATCGGTCATGCTGATGTTGACGGGGTAAACCAGGCTGCCCGGAAGATCATTGATGGTCCGGATCATATTAAAAAACAGGAGTGCCGCGTATTCCAGGAACGTGCAGATCCAGTGGTTCAGGTGTTTTAAGGGATAGGTGAAATTAAATAATATGCTCCCCGGAATAAAAACGGTGGTAAACGGAATCGCGAAAAGATTGGAAATCAAAAAATAGGAAGGGAATTGTTTGAAATAAAGCAGGGTTAAGGGCAGCGTTGCCACCTGTGCAGAAAGGGATACCGTAACCAGGTTCCAGATCCATTGTGAAAGCCAGTGTTTCAGGGTCCAGAATGATTGAAGAAGCGGTTGAAAAAGAATGATCCCCAGAACTGCCGCGTAGGATAACTGGAATCCAACCTGCCATAAAAATCCCGGATCATAACAGAGAAGCAGGAATGCAGAAAGGAAAACAGAATTCAGGATTGATGTTTTCCGGTTCAGGGTGGATCCCATCAACACGATCGAGAACATCACCACCGACCTGAGAACAGAAGGGGATAGACCTGTGAGCAGGGCAACAAGCATGAAAACAGGCAGGATGAGGGATAACCTGATCCATCGGCCCGCCCTGTTTAGGGAGAGGGGACGGGTGATCAGGAGCAACAGATAATAGACAATGCCCACATGCAATCCGGAAACAGCGAGGATATGAACGATGCCGGCTCCAAGAAATTCTTCATAGGTTTCCTCATCAAAATAGTCCCTTTTGCCGGTGGTCAATGCGATCATCAGGGCCTGTACCCGGGCATCTCCAATCCGTTCATGGACCCTTGTGATCAGGGTTTCACGTAGCTCCAGCGAAAATCCCTGGAGGTTTGCCGGTGTTTCCTGTTCAATAATCGTGTAAGCTGAATGAGTTAAAAACTGATGGAAGAGAATGCCCCTGCGGATCATGTATCCCTTATAATTGAATTCGTACGGGAAGGCCGGATCTTCAAAGGGTCTGGGTTTATCAGGAACCATGATCAGATCGCCATAATCGATGGACCGGTCTGCAGGGAGATAGATCAGTATTTTGCCCGGTACCCTGATCACTTTTTCGCCGGAACGGACAATGCATAATTCAGCCAGCAGTTTCTGATTTTTCTCCGTTTTGCCTGTCAACTGAACGACCCTGGCCAGATAATGTTCGACTGGAGTATTCAGGATAAGCTGAATGATCCGTTTGGATTCCAGATTTTTCAGCCGGATCATGAGGAATCCGGAGAGGAAGAAAACAGTTAGGGCAATAATGCTGATGAGGATATTGAACTTCCTGAATTTTTTCCTGACAAAAATAATGGTCGACAGCAAATAGATGAGGATGACGGTTGAGGTTGTGGATATGAGGAATTTCAGCGGCAATTCCAGGTAATTGCCTGTCAGGATACCCAAACAAAATGACCCGGTGATCCTGATGAAAGGAAACCTTTTCCAGAATAGCATGGCTGAACTTGAATTGAAGGTTCAATTAAACATATTACCGCGGGAAAGGCAATTTTTCAGCAGGAAATTTTAGCGGTGGACCGATGGATCCGTTGACCGGGAAACCGGCTGAACGGTAGATTGATGAACCGGGCCAGGAGACGGAGGAAAAAGGAGTCGGTTTAGGGGGTCAGTCTTAGGAGTCCGGGGGCGTCAAAAGCGTTATCTCTCGGCCTTCCCCAATTTTTTTGATTTGAAGGTAATGCCAGGAATCCTGAATCTTTTGAATGCTACCCCGGGGCGGTTGTATTATGCCAACTGTTAACCGGAAGTTCCCTTAACTCCGGAGGTGTTTCATGAGCGCTGCCTTTCCACGTGCGACAGGCAACTATGACCTGCCGGCCGGCTGGTTGCGCCCTTCCCGGGAGCAGGCAGATCACACGGGCACGCACCTGTCTTCATCCCTGACAGCTGTTCTGGCAGGCAGGAGTTTGACCAGTGATCTCCATGTGACCATCTTCCGGCTGAAACGTCTTTTCCATTGGCCGGAGGGTTTAATCCAGGGCCTCGATCTTTTTTAAAATGGATTCAGCCTCGGCAGTCTTTTCATCAGCGGCTTTACGGTTGGAATGGGAGAGACGATAGGCTTCTTCCATCAGTTTCCTGTATTTTTCCTGCAGTTTTTCCTTTTCCGATTTTTTTCTGAACAATTTAAGCATAAGTTTTTTACATGATAACCGGAAATAGACAACAATGTTTCAGGACCTATGCAGGGCATCCGGAAGCGTAGAGTATTTAAAAGTCACAGGCATGCATGGATTTCAGCGCCAGCTCCGGTTAAGGGATAAATTTTATGGATATTATCTATTTATCCCAGCGATAAATTGTATGGCCC
>JAGTVG010000226.1 GCA_018224645.1 Cyclobacteriaceae bacterium | reverse complement strand
CGGATTTTCAGTCCGATGCTCTACCACCTGAGCTACATCACCACGCTAAAGTGGGGCAAAATTAGTCAAATTTATTAATGCCACAAAATTTTAAATAATTAGTTTTAAGAGGAATTTTGATGCATTTTATTCAACAGATAGCTTTTATACTCGTAATTTCTGCCACCGCCTTTATATTATATAAACGGATTAATTTTATCAGGGAAGCCATCCGGCTGGGACGCCCTCTCAAATTGAACGATCATCCGCATAAACGATGGCAACGGGTTCTCCTGCTTGCTTTCGGACAGAAAAAAATGTTCAGAAAGATAATCCCCGCCGTCTTTCACCTGATCATATACCTGGGTTTCATCATTATTAATATCGAGGTCCTTGAATTCATCATCGATGGGATCACCGGAAATCACAGGGCATTTGCCCTAGCGCTCAATCCTGACAGTGGATACAGCATGGCTTACGCGGTGATCATGAACCTATTCGAATGGCTGGCACTGGGTGTGATCATCGCATGCGTGATCTTTTTATTCCGGAGAAATGTCCTGAAGATCAAAAGATTCAGGGGTATGGAAATGAAATCGTGGCCCGTGCTGGATGCCAACATGATCCTGATCTTTGAAATTGTCCTGATGATGGCAATCCTGACCATGAATGCCGCAGATCAACTCCTGCAGTTGCGTGGCGTGGAAAATTATACAAGAACAGGCGGACTGTTCCTGAGCCGGACGATGATTACGCCCTTTATCAATGGCCTCAGTGTGCAGGCATTGATCATGCTGGAAAGGCTTGCCTGGTGGTTTCATATCCTGGGAATTCTGGGATTTGCCATCTATGTGACTTATTCCAAACACCTGCATATTATCCTGGCCTTCCCAAATACCTATTATGCCAGTTTAGAATCACCCGCGCAGATCCCGAATATGGAAATTGTATCAAGGGAGGTGAGCATGATGCTTGGCCTCCAGGCTGACAAGCCCGAAGAAGGATCGGGAGAGGTAAATGAACGCCTTGGCGCAAAAGATATTCCGGATCTCCACTGGAAAAATATAATGGATGCTTTTACATGCACAGAATGCGGCAGGTGTACGGCCGTCTGTCCTGCAAACATTACGGGGAAAAAGTTATCACCACGGAAAATCATGATGGATACACGTGACAGGGCGGAATCTTTGATCAGAAACAGGAAGAACAATCATGGATCTGATGAAAATGAATCCTTGTTCGACCTGATTTCCAGGGAAGAAATATTTGCCTGTACCACCTGCAGTGCCTGCATCGATGCCTGTCCGGTTGGCATTGATCCTTTATCGATCATAATTCAGATGCGGCGCTTTACCACCATGGAAGAATCAACGGCTCCCGCTGCCTGGAATATGATGTTCAATAACATGGAAAACAATTTTGCGCCATGGAAATTCCCGGCAGCAGACAGGTTCAAATGGTCAAGGGAGATTCGCAAATAAATACAAATGAACAACGACGAAAATAAATTAAGCATACCCATCCTGTCGGAACAGGTCGCGAGGGGCATACTTCCGGAATTTCTTCTCTGGATTGGTTGCGCCGGATCCTATGATGAACGTTATAAAAAGGTGATCCAGGCCTTTATACATATCCTTAACAGGGCCGGTGTAGATTATGCCGTGCTGGGACAGGAAGAATCCTGTACGGGAGATCCTGCAAGAAGGGCCGGGAATGAATTCCTTTTTCAAATGCAGGCACTTTCCAATATCCGGCTGCTCAATGATTACAAGGTGAAAAAGATTCTGACCTCATGTCCGCATTGCTACAATATCTTTAAAAATGAATACCCCGCCCTCGGAGGTCATTATGAGGTAATCCACCATTCCGGGTTCATAGAAAAGCTGTTGGATGACAGGGTCCTGGAAAGCAGGGAAAATTTTCACTTCAGGGATAAAAAGATCACATACCATGATTCCTGTTACCTGGGCAGGTCAAATAATATTTATGAATCCCCGAGAAACGCGCTGAAAAAATTACAGGTTGAGATCGTTGAAATGTCCCGCAACCGAGCCGAAGGATTATGTTGCGGAGCAGGGGGAGCGCAACTGTTCAAGGATGCTGAAAAAGGAGACAAGGAGATCAATGTTGAAAGGACGGAGGAAGCCTTGAAAACAAATGCTGATATCATCGCAACCGCCTGTCCCTTTTGTATGACCATGATGTCGGACGGTGTAAAATATCTTCAAAAGGAAGATATCATCCAGGTATTCGATGTTGTAGAACTGGTTGAAAAAGGCTTCCGGAAAAAACAGGATTGATATGAATGATTTTCCTGCAACAATTCAATGCGTAAAACGTTTCAAAATTACGAATCGATGGATATATAATGAAAGTTGACTTCGACCTTCTTCCCGGTTATTCACGGATATGGATATACCAGTCTGACCGGCCGTTTACCCCGCAGGAAACAGAACTTGTCGGGGAATTGTCAGATGAATTTCTAACGGAGTGGACAGCCCATGGCCATGAATTGAAAGCAGCGGCAAGGATCCTCTATGATCATTTTCTGATCCTTTCTGTCAATGAAAAGATAAATGGAGTATCCGGATGTTCGATCGATGCTTCGGTCCGCTTCATCCGGGAGATTGAAAGCCGGTTAAATATTGTACTCACTGACAGGTCGAAAATTGCCTTCCTGAAGCATGGAGATGTCAGGATGACTGATTTACGAAGTATCAAAAATGAAATTGAAAATCAGAGCATTACGAGAGATACATTAATTTTTAATAACTTAGTACAGACAAAAGGTGCATTGAAAGATCAATGGCTGGTTCCCGCCGGGGAATCCTGGATGAAGAAGTATTTTAATATAAATACAGGAAAAACGCATGAATAGAGCATTTATTTATATTATCCTGATCATATTCATAGCGCCCGCATGCAATATGAGTAATAGAATCGTGAAGAAAGGCGATAAAAAATTCGACCGTGGGGAATATGAGGTAGCCGTGGAATATTATCATAAGGCGATAAATAAAGGAAAGGGTACCGGTGAAATTAATTATAAAATTGGTGAGTCATACCGGGTGTCGAACCGGATAAAGAAAGCCCTCCCCTATTATCAGGCAGCGGTAAATAATGGCTATACCGAGGATCATGCCTATTTTTACCTGGCCCATGCCCTCAAAGCGAATGAAAAATACAGTGAAGCAAAAAAGATTTTTGATCAGTTATCGGTAAATGCCACCGATGAAATGGTCAAAGAACAATCGGTTCTGGAAGAAAAAAACCTGGCCGTTCTCGAAGGGATCCTGAATACCGGGAATTATTTCAGGGTCAAGAACCTGAATGAAATCAATTCCTCCGGTGCAGAGTATTCTCCTGTCTATCATGATGGTGAACTGTTTTTTACAAGTTCCCGGGATGGCGGAAAAATATACAAAGCAACAGGTGCTGCTTATACCAAAATATACAGGGTTCAAACGCAGGGAGCCAACGTGGATCTCACTACTTTAAAGCCGTTGGACGACCTCATCAATGATGAAAATACGAATGAAGGATCAGTCACTTTCACTCCTGATGGCAGGATCATGGTATATGCCAAGGGGAATAACGGTAAAAAAAATGGACCCAAGGATGTGAATCTCTACATGGCCACCAACCGTAACGGCAGGTGGTCCGAACCGAGGTTATTGAGGATCAACGATCCCGAAGCATGGGATTCTTCTCCAACCTTAAGTGCCGATGGAAGAACCTTGTATTTTGCATCCAACCGGAAGGGTGGTTTTGGTGGTACGGACCTCTACACCGCCACCAGGGATGGAAGGGGACGGTGGGGGAATGTACGTAACCTTGGACCCAGAATCAATACGCACGGGAATGAAATGTTTCCCTATTCCTCGACAGACGGGTCCCTTTATTTTGCTTCAGATGGGCATCCCGGTTTCGGAGGCCTTGATCTTTACCAGGCTGTCCGGACTGAAGGGCAGATGGTTGTGCAGAATATGGGTTCCCCAATTAACAGCAGCGCTGATGATTTCGGCCTGTTCCTTTTTTCCCCAACCAAAGGTTTTTTTACCTCCAACCGTGAGGGAGGTGCCGGGGACGATGATATTTATACATTTGTAAACAATGACCCGGACCTGAAAATTGTCAATTATTTCCTGACAGGGACTACCGTCACTGCCGATGATGATGGAAATGAGACCATCCTGTCAAATACAAATGTCAGGTTAATGGACGAGGAAAATAATCTCATTTCAGAGGCATTGACAGCCAGGGACGGGCAATTCACCTTCAGGGTATATCCTGAAGAGAATTACAACATTATCGGTGAAAAACCTGATTATCTGACGACAAGGATCCGGTTTACCACGGTCGGAAAATCCATCATACCGGACAGCCTCTCCAAACTGATCACCAATGAAGTTTTCGAGATCAAAGTACCCCTGGATAAGATCGTCATCGATAAAGCCATCGTTATGGAAAACATTTACTATGACCTTGATGAGGCGTATATCCGTCCGGATGCCGCCGTTGAGCTGGATAAACTTGTTGCGATCCTGAACGATAACCCGGAGATAAAAATCGAATTAAGCTCACATACCGACAGCCGGCAGACTGCTGACTATAACATGGATCTGTCGAAAAGAAGGGCCCAGGCAGCCGTGGAATATATCGTCAACAACGGGATTGATCCCGACAGGATCATTGCCAGGGGCTACGGCGAATCCCGGCTGATCGTACCGGACCAGGATATCAATAAGTTACCGACAGAGCAGGAAAAGGAAGCCGCTCATCAGATCAACCGCCGGACAGAATTTAAGATACTTGAATACAATAAATCAGTGGCTGAGGAAGAAGATGAAATGGTAGAGGAAATCGAAGAGATCGATGAGCTTGAAAATGCGGAGGAATGGGAAAAGGAAATTGAGTGGGACCAGTAAGACCGTCTTTAAATTAAAAGAAGTGGGATCGCGGAACCAAAAGTTTTTGATAACTTTGAAATATCAAAAATCTTTTGGTTCCGCTTTTTTACTTCGTCCAACATGAATGACCGATACATGCGAAGAGGGGTTTCCGCCTCCAAGAAAGATGTTCACCAGGCCATAAAAAATATAGATAAAGGCATTTTTCCTGATGCCTTCTGTAAAATAGTTCCCGATGCACTCGGGCAGGATCCGGAATATTGTAATATCATGCATGCCGATGGTGCCGGAACCAAATCATCCCTGGCTTATCTGTACTGGAAAGAAACTGGAGATCTCTCCGTATGGAAAGGCCTTGCCCAGGATGCGGTGATCATGAATGTCGATGATCTTCTATGTATCGGCGCATCGGGAAACATATTATTATCATCCACCATAGGCCGGAATAAAAACCTTATCCCAGGGGAGGTGGTTTCGGCCATCATTAATGGCACCGAAGAAGTGCTTGAGATGCTGAGAAACAACGGCATGGAAATAAGAAGCACTGGAGGAGAAACCGCTGACCTGGGCGACCTTGTGAAAACCGTTATTGTAGACAGTACCGTCATCACCCGGATGAAAAGATCCGAGGTGATCACCAATGAGAAAATTTCCCCCGGGGATGTAATCGTCGGATTTGCATCCAGCGGACAGACAACCTATGAAGTGGAATACAACGGCGGAATGGGAAGCAATGGATTGACTTCGGCCAGGCACGATCTTTTCAACAAGACCTATGCAGGAAAATACCCGGAAAGTTATGATCCCCTGGTTCCCGAAGACCTGGTTTATTCGGGCAGGTATTACCTTACCGACCGGATCGATGGGATCCCGTTGAACCTGGGAAAACTGGTACTATCTCCAACCAGGACCTATGCTCCGGTGATGATCAGGATATTGAAGGAACTGAGGCATAAGATTCATGGGATCATTCATTGCAGTGGTGGAGCTCAGACCAAGATCCTCCACTTTCTGAAAAAAAACCATGTGATCAAGGACCACATGCTCCCGGTGCCGCCTTTATTCAGGATCATCCAGGAAGAAAGCAAAACGGAATGGAAGGAAATGTATAAGGTATTTAATATGGGCCATCGGATGGAAATCTACCTGCCTGAACCGTTCGCTGAATCCGTTATCAGGATGGCTGAGGAATTTAATATTGAAGCCGGAATCATCGGAAAAGTCATGGCCTCCCCCCAACCAATGCTGACGATTAAAAATGAATTTGGCGTGTATGAATACCCTAAGAACTGATCAATTTCTCCTGTTGGTCATATCCAGGATTTGCGCGGTGGTATAACGCGCATTTTGCATATTATAGAATCCGGACAGGATCCGGTGAGCGATTACCGAATAAACCAGTTCCTCATCTGATTTATTCTCCTTCCCGATCCAGAATACCCGTTTTGGATGCCTTTTCATATCATCCACATAAGCCTGTGCATCCCTGAATTGTTCAGCAGAGAAAGTAAGTTTAAAGCATGTTGTTACAGTTTCCATATTGAGTTCTTTTTTGACCTTTTCGAACGAAAATATAGTAATTATTAATAATTCTTCAAAATAAATGACATTAAAGCACTAAGTTCCACATCAACCCGGAATTAAATGAATTTTCCCATTCATGCCGGTCCTGTAAGGTTAATAAACGGATTTATAAATAGGAGGGTTAAAATCAGTGATGGCTAAGCCTGGCAGTATGTCATCACTTCCCGCGACAGGATCTCATCATTGTCAATCCTGTGATAAGGCCTGTGCTCCGCCGACAATCTCATTCAGTTCCTTCGTGATCACTGCCTGGCGTGTCCGGTTATAGGCGATCTGCAATTCTTCCAGAATTTCTTCTGCATTTTCTGAAGCCTGTTCCATCGCCGTCATCCTTGCACCATGTTCTGCAGCAATGGATTCAAGGATTGATTGATAAAACTGGATATGCAACAGCTGTGGCATCAGTTCCCTGATAATATATTCCCGGGAAGGTTCAAAAATATAATTCATATTGTTTTGAACTGTTTCCTTTGTAACATCGGCTTCATCAACTTCAATCGGCAGGAACTGAAAAGTCCGGAGGACCTGGGTGGCCACATTCTTGAATTCGTTGTATACGATCACAACTTGGTCATATTGCCGTTCCTTAAAGGATTGTTTGGTAAATTCGGCGATTTCCTTCACTTTCCCGTAAGTCATATCTGTATATAGATTCCAGAACTGATCGATAATCCTGTACTCACGCTTGCGGAAAAAATCATATGCTTTTTTCCCGATGGGCAATATGTCAAGTCTGTCCCGGTCATACAGATCGCGGTATCTTTCATTGACCAGTGTTCTGACCCTCTTAATAATGTTGCTGTTAAAGGCACCACATAATCCACGGTCAGAGGTAACTGCCACGATTAGAATCCTTTTTGTCTCACGTTTTTCGGCAAATTCACTCGTGATTTCCATTTCATCCGCCTGGAGAACATTGTCCAGGATATCATTCAGTTTCTGTACGAATGGACGCATCTGAAGAATACTATCCTGTGCTTTTCGCAATTTGGATGCAGCCACCATTTTCATGGCTTTTGTAATCTGTTGTGTGGACTTTACTGATTTGATCCGGTTCCGTACTTCTTTTAAACTAGGCATTTCTGATCAGGTAAAGGATTATTTCTGATACATCTTTACGATACTGTTGGCTGCATCACGCATTGTATCAGTCGCGTGATCATCCAAAATACCCTTTCTGAGTTTTTCGAGTACATCGGGATGTTTATTGACCATGTAATCGAGATATTCTTTTTCAAATTCCTTCATCCGCTCAATGGGTACGCTATCGATGATACCCTTGGTGGAAACATAAATAATAGCCACCTGTTGTTCCACAGGAACCGGTGAATATTGGGCCTGTTTTAATATTTCCTGGTTTCTTCTGCCACGGTTGATTGTCAGCAGGGTGGCCTTATCAAGATCTGAACCGAACTTAGAAAATGCCTCCATTTCCCTGAACTGCGCCTGATCGAGCTTTAATGTTCCGGCCACCTTTTTCATTGACTTTATCTGAGCCGATCCACCTACCCTGGAGACAGAAATTCCGACATTTATCGCAGGCCTTATCCCCGAGTTGAAAAGGTCGGTTTCCAGGAAGATCTGGCCATCCGTGATTGAGATCACATTGGTTGGAATATAAGCAGATACATCTCCTGCCTGGGTTTCTATGATGGGAAGTGCAGTAAAAGATCCTCCTCCTTTGACCATTTTTGCAATCGAAGGAGGCAGATCATTCATTTTCCTGGCCACATCATCGCTCGTATTAATTTTTGCCGCCCTTTCCAGCAGCCGTGAGTGAAGATAAAAAACATCACCCGGGTAAGCTTCCCTTCCGGGAGGTCTTCTGAGAAGAAGTGATACTTCACGGTATGCAACAGCCTGTTTTGAAAGATCGTCAAAGATAACAAGTGCAGGCCTTCCTGTATCCCTGAAAAATTCTGCGATAGAGGCGCCGGCGAATGGAGCAAAATATTGTAATGGGGCCGGATCTGACGCATTGGCAGCTACAATGATTGTATAATCCATCGCACCGTGTTTTTCAAGTGCACTGACCACCTGGGCTACGGTAGAAGCTTTTTGTCCACAGGCAACATAAACACAGTAGACCGGTTCGCCCTTTTCATAAAATTCCTTCTGATTGATGATGGTATCTATGGCGATTGCACTCTTGCCTGTCTGCCTGTCTCCGATGATCAATTCGCGCTGGCCTCTTCCAATGGGGATCATTGAATCCACGGCTTTCAAACCGGTTTGTAACGGCTCATTCACAGGTTCCCTGTAGATGACTCCCGGGGCCTTCCGCTCCAGCGGCATTTCATATAACTTTCCTTCAATCTTGCCTTTGCCGTCAATAGGACGCCCCAGCGTATCGACCACCCTGCCTACCATCCCTTCGCCAACATGAATGGAGGCTATCCGGCCTGTCCTCTTAACGGTATCTCCTTCCCTGATATTTTTAGATTCTCCGAAAAGTACGGCACCTACATTATCCTCTTCAAGATTTAATACAAGTGCCGTGGTCCCATCTTCAAATTTAAGAAGTTCCCCGGACTGTGCCTTGGTTAATCCATATATCCTGGCTACTCCGTCACCCACCTGAAGTACAGTCCCTATTTCTTCAAGTTCGGATTCGGTTCGAAAGTTAGATAATTGTTCCCTTAATATTGCTGAAACTTCATCAGGTCTGACTTCTGCCATGTGTATATATTTTATCCAATTATGTTATTAATAACTGTTGTTTAATTTCCCTCAATTTCGATGATACCGAATTATCGATCTGCCTGTCCCCGATCTTGACAATGTAACCGCCAATAAGTTCCTCATCCACCTTTTCGACAAGCTCGACCTTCCATTCTTTTCCGATATGGTTTTTGGCAAGGTTCGCAAATTCCGCTCTTAATTTTTTATCAAGTTTGATCGGTGTGGTTACCTCCACAACTTCAATCTTCCTGTATTTTCTGTATTGATCCAGAAATTCAGCGGCAATTTCAGGCAGAACATTCTCCCTGGACTTCCTCGTAACAATATCAATGAATTTAAAGGTCATATCATTGATATTGTCCTTGAAAATCTTTTTAAGGATGCTCAGTTTCTGATAACTGTGAATGATCGGATTTTTCAGAAAAAGTATAAAATCCCGGTTATGAATACACAGGGAATTCAACATGTCCATATCCTTCATCACCTCCTCCAGCCTATCCTTTTCAATGGAAAGTCCAACAAGTGAACGGGCGTATCGTTTGGCTATTCGATAATTTGACATAATCTAATTCAGCTTCATGTCCTTTAAATATTCCTCAATGAGGGCTTTCTGCTGTGACTCATTTTCAAGGTTCCTGCGCAGGATCTTTTCCGAGATCTGCAGGGAAAATTCCGCCACCTGGTTCCTTATTTCATTGATTGCAGCCTGTTTTTCAAGCTGAATGGTGTGACGGGCATCGTCGATCATCTTCTGGGTAATTTTATTGGCCTCTTCCCTGGCTTCCTCCCTCATCTTTGAAGCCAGTACAGATGCATCCTTGATGACCTGGTCCCGCTCAACCCTGGCTTCTGCCATGAGCTTTTCATTATCGGCATGAAGTTTTTCCATTTCTTCCCTCGCCAGTTCCGCTGCCCTCAATGCCTCCTCTATCGAACCTTCCCTTGCCTTCAGGGCATTCATGATCGGTCGCCATACAAACTTGCCCAGAATCAGAATGACCGCCAGAAATGTTACGGTCTGCCAGAAAATTAATCCTATACCGGGAGTTACAAGATCCATATAAATTTAATTTTTAGTTTCCGGAAAAAAGCCTGAACCAGCCTATTGCACATGTTCAGGCCTTAAAATAATTAACCTTTAAATGATATGAGCAGACAAACAACCACGCCGAACAGTGCAACTCCCTCGATCAGGGCAGAAGCAATGATCATCGCCGTCTGGATTTTACCACCTGCTTCAGGCTGGCGGGCGATAGCTTCCATCGCGGAACTACCGATCTTCCCAATACCAAAACCTGCGCCTAATGCAACAAGCCCAGCGCCAATGGCTGCACCCATAATCGCAATGCTGATATCAAGTAATAAGAAGTTTAACATAATGTTTAAATTTATATAATGGTTAATAAAAAGTTACACGACCTTTTGTTCCAGGCCCTCATCATGATGATGTTCCTCTACTGCGGCACCGAAATACATGGCTGAAAGTATCGTAAAAATAAAGGCCTGCAGCAAGGCCACGAATAATTCCAGAAAGTTCATGAAAATTGCAAATAAAACACTCAAGGGGCCAACCCAGATGCTTTCAAAAATGAATATCAGGCTGAATAAACTCAGAATAATGATATGGCCGGCCGTAATATTTGCAAAAAGTCGGACGGTCAGTGAAAACGGTTTGGTAAAGACGCCTATCAATTCGACAACCGGCATGATCGGGATAGGTATCTTCAGCCACCATGGCACTCCCGGGGTATTGAAAATATGCTGCCAGTAATATTTATTCGCGTTTATCTGCGTGATGATAAAGGTGAAAACCGCCAGCGTAAGCGTTACCGCAATGTTCCCCGTAACATTGGCTGCACCCGGGAACAATCCAAGCATGTTGTTAAACCAGATAAAGAAAAAAATAGAAAGCAGATAGGGCAGATACTTTTCATATTTGGAACCAATGTTAGGAATGGCAACCTCATCCCTGATAAAAAGGATGATCGGCTCGAAAAATGACTGGATCCCTTTCGGCGGCTTTCCCGCATTACGGTCATACCCCTTTCTTACACTGAAAAATACTCCAAAAAGGAGGATAACGCTCAAAAACATGGCTGCCACATTTTTGGTGATCGAAAAATCAATGACGGTCCTTCCTTCCTCCAGGGGAATAATATGGCCATGTTCTATCTGATAACCCTGCCAGGGTACCAGCTGATGATGTTCATCATAGAATTTAAACGAAGAAAAAACCTCAATGCCCCGGTCAGTGGAATAGAGGATCACAGGCAGTGGCATGGTGCCATACGGACCATCCCAGAAATGCCAGAAGTGAGAATCCTGAATATGATGATTGATCATTTCTCCAGGGTTGAATGCCTCACCGTGATCTTCAGCCGCAAGTACAGGAAACAAACCGCTCAGCCATAAGGCAATCCCCAGAACATATATCCTCATTTTTTGAATCCGTAATATTGATTATTATTTTCCACCGTTAATACGAAGTTGTAAATTATTTACAAGATAAAATATTTCAAATCCTAAATACAGAAGATAGAGTATAATGAAATTCACTGCAAATACGATCGCACCTTCCCTGTCAAAATAAATAACAACCAGCGCAAATATAATGCTCAGAAAAAAACGTAACATCATGGCCACGAAAAAACCTTTTGAAACATCATCAATATTTTTTCTGGCTGTTCTTTCCACGATCATCAGACTGACCAGGGTAAGGATAAAAAAATATAATGCCAACCACCACTGGTAATCATAAAGCCAATCCACCTTTAATTTTCCAACGATAAATTGAATTACCCCGATTACCAGGGTAAAGGCTGAAGTTTGAATGACTACCTTCAACATCGGCCTTAAATTAAGATTTTGGCAAGCTTTTAATGATCAGGTACAATGAAGCAAAAATAAACAATACGGTGAATATGGCCGTGAAAACAGGCGTTTTATTTCCCAGGCTTTCATCAATTTTCATACCGATCCAAAGGCCGAGAAGTATGGCGGCGATCATCTGAAAAGCAAGCCCGCTGTATTTTGCATACTGATTTACATCATCAAGCTTCCTGCTCTTTTGATTCTTTTGATCGCTGATCCTTTTGTTGTCCTTTTTGTTGTCCGTTTTCACCAATCTTGATTTCCACGTTTGAAACTCCCATTTTACAGCTTCCGTTAAATGTCGCCCCGGATTCCACAATGAATTTATTGGTAATGATATCTCCTGAAATTACCGCTGTGGCCTTCAGGATAAGCAATTCGGAAATTTCTACCCTGCCGTCTACTTCTCCGGAGATTTCTGCATTCTGGGCTAAAATATCTCCTTCAACAAAGGATGACTGGCCAAGGGCTACCTTGGATTTGCTTTTTATACTGCCAATGATCCTGCCTTCAACCCTGATATTACCGAATGATTCAAGGTTTCCTTCAACTGTAGTCCCTTTCCCGATGATATTGCTGGAATTACTTAATTCTTCTTCGCTCATCTTCTGATTTTTAGTGTTG
>JAGTVG010000225.1 GCA_018224645.1 Cyclobacteriaceae bacterium | reverse complement strand
TCGGGCTACCAAATCCTGAGCGGTAGGCGATCTCGGAAACAGTCCCCGCTTCCCGGATCAGCAGGTCCCTTGCATATTGCAGCCTTTTTTCGCGAATATACTGGCTTACATTCTTTCCGGTCAGTTTCTGTACCCTGCGGTACACCTGCATCCGGCTTAAGTCCATACTGTCTGCCAGTTCACTCACACCGAAACGTTCATTCCCCAGATTGTCATCAATGATCCGGTTGAATTTCAGGATAAATCTTTCATTGCTGGAAAGACTTCCGTTGAACTGATCAATATGGTTTACCTCTGGCATTCGCAGCTGTTTTATCTTAAGATTCTCTTTCCCCGAAAACATGCATCCAAACAGAAGGGCCGTGCAGCTGGATGATTTACCGGTTTCATTCTCTGATTAATTGAACAATATATGAATAATTCAGCATTAATAAAAGCAAGATGATGCCAAAATGTTACATAAATTCAATAAGCTGTTACATAAAGTAAAAGGCTGAAAATCAGTGCTTAAAAACTATATGTTTTTGAAGGATCCCTGCTATGCACTGCAGGGTGAATATTTCCATCTTTAAGATTGCTGCAGAATCAGACAGGCCTGAAAGATCATAAGCATAATCTTTTGTAAAATTTAAATTTCAGCGCCATGAAATATCTAAAATTATTGATCCCCGGATCATTGTTGGGATTCCTGTTGCTTATTTCCTGTGATTATATTGAAGTTCGTGCTCCCGACATGGCTGACACCGTTAAAATATCAGTGACAGCCAATATCGTTAAAGCGGAAGTTACTTTCAATGAATGGCTCAGTGATGAATATTATCCTTCCTGGTTAGAAGGAACTGGTAGATTGAATGGAATCAATATAGATGGCAATCAATTTCTGTTCGATTGTTCCATTAACATGTCACACGTGGCATGGTATGATGAATATCATAATATCCGGATAGAGGAAGGCAAATTCAGCATGAAGTGTGATCAGGGCGGTGATTTTCTGCAGGGTTATTATACCGGCGGAGGCCGTGACGAAGGGAACGGATTGGAAATCAGATTGATACTCACCATCACCGGTGGTACCGGGCAGTTCCAGCAGGCCAATGGAACGCTTAGTGCGGAATGGTTACCAGCCTGGGACAACAGAGCGGAAGATTTGATCAGGTACAAGGGTATGATTCTTCTGCCGGAGGATAAATATTTGGCTGAATGAGCTTATTTGCCGGATTTGCCTGAAAGGAATTTTCTTCCCGATTAAAATAACTACAGTAGAAGTTTTACACAATAAAATAGTATGGGATCATAGGTCCCATATTATTTTTTCTGCCTGTCTCAGGATTAAAATGCGCTGAGGAAGGCGAAGGAATAATCTAAAGCGCTACCTGTTTACCCTTCTCATCCAGGCGGTAAAACTGATGATCCCTGATCAGCAGACCTTCGGCTGGTTTACCGGGCTCGCCAAAATGAATGCCAACCCCGACCACTAATCCGCCCTGCAAAGTCATGATCTGTTTGACTGGCGTATGGCCGACAATTATTTTTTCAACCTTGTAATATTTGCATACCTTGTTAATATCCTCCTCCTGGCTGGTCTGTTCGAAATATCCCCGGTACCAGGTGGGCTCGATGATCAGATCATTCGCATATAATACGATACCAGAGGTATCCGCCAGATAATCATGGATCGATTGGTTCATTTTTTCGAGTGTTTGCTGCTTGTCCACAAAACCAGGCGGTATACCGCCATGAACGAACAACAGGTTATTGATCTTAACCACTATTTTTTTTGACCTGAGCCATTGTCCCAGGATATTTTCCCAACTGAACAGATCATGATAATCCATCCCCGCTTTTGCAAAGGGCAGAATGTACTTGTCGTGCACATAGGATTTGTCGTTGTCCTTAAGGATCATCAGTTCATGGTTCCCAAGCAGATAATGGACCCTGCCTCCAGATTTTTCGGCCTGATATTCCAGCTTGAAAATCAGCCACAAACATTCGGTCACTCCGGCTCCCCGGTCGAATACATCACCGTTGATCACGAGGTGCCCCTTCCCCCATGCCCAGGCAAGATTTTCATCAATGATCTTATTAGCCTTCAAAAGCTTTATAAAACTATCAAAATGACCATGAATATCGCTGACGACAAATATTTTCTCCGCTTTTCTGAATTCAAAATTGTTCCTGGTGTCGTTCTTTTTCCTTTGAAACCCGATTGCTTCCACAAGCATCTTGTCATCCCTTTCCTGATCCAGGTTTACCGGAATCCATTCAGCCCGGTCAGTGATGCTGTCATATTGCATATAATTAACTTCGAGGGAATCATCGGTACGCTGTATAACATAAGGCCCGTCCTTCAGGGAGGACATCCGTGGGATCTCAAATCCCTTTGAGACAAAAAAACTGACCAGCGAAGGATCATTTCCCCTCAGGACATAATAAAAAAAATCTTTACCGAGCTGATCCCGGATCCCAGGATCTGCTCCTTTTTCATATAATAACTTTGCAGCCGGAGAATTTTTTATTTTACAGGCAAGGACAAAGGGTGTCAATCCGTTCAGTCCGACAAAATCCAGGTCAGCCTTCCGGTCCACAAGTAAGGCTATGATTTCATTGGATTGATAATGCTGTCCATAGATGACACTGATGAAAAGGGGAGTGGTCTGATTATTCTGCAGGTTCACATTGGCCTGGTGATCGATCAGCAGTTCGACGATATCTATCTGGTTAAACCTGATCGCCGTTTCGAGCAGGGTATGTCTTGGATAAATGCCATCGATGTCATTTCCCTGCTCTAAAAAATAAATAATGCTGTCAGCATTGTTATCTTCAATGTTCTGAATGATGTCAACACCCCTGGAAAAAAGGGGGATAACCATTAACCACCCAAGAAAAATGATCAGTTTCATCAATTTTTAAATATAATCAAGCAATTTTTAAACCAGAATAAAATCCAGAATAAATCTAATCATTATTTCCAGAAAAATAATCGGACAGGAATTTCCAATAAAATGGCCGGGAATGCAAAATTGGATCAGGATGATTTTTTGTGGCACGCTGTGGAATATTTTTAAAATCAACGGATTATTTGTTTTATTGCGGATGAAATAATCAGAAAGACGGATGGATCGCAGAAAATTTATCAAACAATCTTTTATGGCCGGGATGGCCGCCTCGCAGTTCCGGGTGAATGTTCTGGCAGGGTCAAAAAATAAAAAATACAGGACAGTACTGATCGGTGCCGGCTGGTGGGGGAATAATATCCTGGGAGAGGCGATGGCATCCGGGTATTGTGATATTGTGGGTATTTGCGATGCAGATGAAATTTTCAATATGGAAACTGCCGCCCGCGTTGAAAAGGATATGGGAAAACTTCCGAAAACCTATACCGATTACCGGGAACTTCTGACAGAACAGAAACCGGAGATCGCTATCATTGCAACTCCTGAACACTGGCATGCCGTTCAGACGATCGATGCCCTGAAAACCGGATGCCATGTCTATATGGAAAAGCCCATTGCCCACACCATCAACGAAGGAAAGGCTATTGTGGCATCACAAAAGAAATACGGAAAAGTGATCCAGGTAGGACTGCATCGGCGGACTTCACCCCACATTCTTGTGGGACAGGAAATGCTGCGGTCGGGAAAAGTGGGAGAGATCAAAATGATCAAAGCCTGTGTTTACAGTCCGACTGCCAATACGATCGTTCAGCCGCTTCCTGCACCGCCTCCGCATCTACATTGGGATCTCTACCTGGGGCCGGCTGCTTACCAACCTTTTGAATCCTCTGTTCATCCCCGGGGTTTCAGAAAATATTTAAACATGACAAACGGCACCATCGGTGATTGGGGTGTTCACTGGATGGACCAGATCCTGTGGTGGTCGGAGGAAAAATACCCAAAGAAAGTTTACTCAACCGGGGGAATGGTGGATCCGGACTGCGGGTATGATGCACCGGATTTTCAGACTGCTACCCTTGAATTCGAAAATTTTACGGTGAACTGGGAACACAGAAGACTGGGTGGGGAGCGATCCGAAAAATCACCGGTAGGGACGTATTTCTATGGCACTGAAGGCATTCTCTTTATGGGCTTTTTTGACGGGGCTTATTTTTATCCGAACGACGAAGATCAACCAATCGTGCAGGTTAACCATGCCATGCATGAACCTGATGGTCAGAACATTCGGGAATTGTGGAAGGATTTTATCGATGCTATCGAAGGCAAAAAGTCCCCTGTTGCCGGAATTGAATCATCCCACCGGGCAACGACCATGAGCCTGCTGGCCATGATCTCCTATAAGACCGGAAGGCAGATAAATTGGGATGGGGAAAAGGAAATGATCCTGGACGATCCGGAAGCGTTATCGCTGATGAAAAGGGATTACCGTGCCCCATGGGTTTATCCCGAGTTGAGTTAAATTGCAGATCGGGAGCGGAGAATCATGAATCGCGAAGCTGGTACTTTTATTCGTGGATGGCTCTGCCCGGGATATTTTTTATTTAGAAATTTCATTAATTTCAGGGCTGGAAATTAATATTATTATGTGCCGGATCAGGCAAGTTTCCGGCAATTACCTGAAATGATCATCAACATCCTGTTTGGCTTGTTTGCATTCCTGTTTCCCGCCATCATTTTATTTGCCGAAAAAAAATACAAACCGGTCAAATGGATAAGCCCGATTGTGATTTGTTATCTTATGGGCATTTTCTTGGGAAATCTTGATTTTCTGCCTTATGACAGGGAAGTACCGGATGAAATTTCCAAGTTCAGTATAAGCCTTGCCATTCCCCTCCTGCTGTTTAATTCAAATGTCATGGAATGGATCGGATATGCAGGCAAGGCATTTTTGAGTTATGTGCTTAGCATTATTTCCGTAATCATCAGTTCAGGTCTGATGCATTATTTTTACCGGATGGATATTGATAATACATGGCAGATTTCCGGGATGCTGGTGGGGGTGTATACAGGAGGCACACCCAATATGAGCGCAATTGGCATGGCCCTGGAAACTCCGGAAGAGATATTTGTCATTCTGAACAGTTCGGATGTTGTGCTGGGGGCAGTCTATTTTCTATTCCTGATCACCATCGGGAGGAAATTCCTGGGACTATTTCTGGGCAGATTTAAAGAGTCGCAGAACATTGAACCTCAAAACAATTTACTTCAAAATCCGCAGATCAGCAGAAAACAATTGATTTTCAATGTCCTGGTTGTACTTTTATTGGGATTGGCCATTCTTGGGTTATCGGCATGGATATCCATGCTGATCAAGGGTGAAATTGCGGGTCCCTGGGTGATCCTGATCATGACCTCTCTTGGGATCGGTATGTCCTTCGTAAAAAAGATTCGCCGGATAAGAGGTTCCTATGAAACCGCCCATTATCTGCTGCTGATATTTTCCCTGGCCATTGGCATGCTTGCTGATATTGATGCCCTGATCGGCAGGTCCTCAGGATTGTTTGTCTACTGTGCTTTGGTGATGTTTGGAGCCATCATCATTCATTTCGCCCTGGCTGCCCTGTTCAGAATAGACCGCGACACCTTCATCATTACTTCCACGGCCGCCATTTACGGACCTGCCTTCGTAGGCCCTGTAGCCAATGCCATACAGAATAAAAAAGTGATCGTATCCGGGATTACCATGGGATTGCTGGGATATGCCATCGGGAATTACCTGGGGATCGGGGTGGCGATGCTGCTGAAATAAGCATGATTACATAGAAATGGCCTGTTTAATGACGCCGCCATGGTAAAAGGTTTAATAATAAAGGAATAGTTGATGCCCATTATATTCCTGATATTACCATATCCAACGACTTGCTGTCTTTCATCTCTGAATCAAGGTTTGTTTGATTTCACAGAATACCGGGGAACCAACAATCATCAGATGCTATTCTTCATCCGTTTCCGGCAGGTCATCATCCGGATCATGATCGAAAGGTCCTACGCCGGGCGGATTGAACAGGCCCCACCTGTCGATGACATATTCCCACTGATCAAATTCTGAAACCCACTGGATGAACAGCAATCTGTATTCCTCAAGAAGCTCCCTGACAATTTCATAATACCTGACCTCCTTGAATCCAAACATCCGTAATGCATGATTCTGGACCATCAGGTCTCTGGCCGCTTTCCTGATCAGCGTTGCGGCTTCCATCTTCAGATCATACAACCCTCCCCCTTCTGCACCTGCCACCTTGATCATAAGCTGGCTTGCATCGGTGATTAAAATTTCCTTGATCATATCCAATTCCTTATTGTCCTCCGGGATTAATTCGGTAAGTTGATGCACAACATCAAAGATCTCCCGTCCTTTCCGGTAAATGGGAAGACTTTCCGGATCCAAATTTTCATTTTCTTCTTCCATGGTATATTGAAATTAATATTGCTGGTATTCCTGCATTGATTAAACACTGGTGGATTGAATATGGATTTGTAAAATACGAATATTCGGGAATTTCTCCAGAGAATCTTTTATTTTTTTAATGATATCGGCTGATAAATTTGATCCGGATCGGGTATATTTCATGCACCATCACCTCCTACGCTCAGGCATACAGCATCGGATAGAAATCTTTAATAAAGCCAGATTCAGCCACACTGTTTCTCAATACAAAGCATCGAAACATTGGACAGCTCAATATCATTTGGGATTTCACAAAAAAAGCAAGGAATGTAACGGGCTTTTTTGACATCAATGAAATGGAAGTTGACCGTAAAACAATGGTTTTTCCCTATATTTGACTCATCTTAATGAATCATAGAAATCTGAATATATCCAGATAAATTTATGTCGCCGATATGAATAAATCATTGATCTTTCTTGCCGCATGGGCTTTATATCTTCAGGGATATGGTCAAAAAAACCCTGTTCATGATCCCTTGGCCCATACATTCTCAATTATTGCCCGTGATCCCAACACCGGTGAAATGGCGGTGGGAGTGCAGAGTCACTGGTTCTCGGTGGGCACCATCGTTTCCTGGGCTGAATCCGGAGTTGGTGTGGTGGCTACCCAGTCTTTT
>JAGTVG010000224.1 GCA_018224645.1 Cyclobacteriaceae bacterium | reverse complement strand
TAAAATGATTCGTGAACATTAACGACTTTCCAGTCATTATTGATTTTCTGATACACAGTTGTCCATGTCCCTTTAAAATTAATAATCTGATCCGGAGAATCCTCAACCCGCTGATCGAATGAAGCGATATGTATGGCCGATGCAGGAGAAAGGACAACCACCTTATCCTTTGTGATCTCAATTTCAATCTTGTTTCGGTTGGCCTGTTCAAAACGGTTCATGATGCTGCTATAACCCTCCAGAAGTCGCCCATTCAGAATGAATGTGGCAGAATCAGACTTCCAGAAATCCGCAAGCACCGTATCCATCCGGCCATGATTAAAAGCCCACTCAACCAGTCTTCCTTTTCGTAAGATGATATCCCCGATATGATCCGCATCTGTTATGTTTTGGTCCGGCGTCTCTGCTGGCGTGCATGAACCCAATAAAATCAAAAACAATATGATCCGGGATTGAATTTCCATGATATATAGCGTAAAGGGATGAACTTAATGCTGAAATTTTTTACTATTCCGATTTTTTAAAGCTTATTGAGATGCCGGAGCTGCTGGACCTGTCGATGGTGGTTTCGTAATTATCCAGGCTTCCGACATAATCCAGGTATTCCTGCGTACCGCCATAACCATTGAGCACATTATGGGCCGTAAAACAGCCTCCTGTTTCCAGCTTTGGCGAAACATCCTTGAAATACTGGATATACCAGTCCTTGTCAGCATCAGAGAATACAAAATCAAAAGGTCCATTTAATTCTTTAACCAGCTTATGGGCATCTGCCAGGCGGGCATCAACATATTTTTCCAGATCCGCCTCCCTGATATTTTCAAGCGCTTCCCGGTGCCTTGATTTATTGACCTCAATGGTAGTTACCTTTCCTCCGGTTTTACTCATAGCCCAGGCAATCCAGATTGTGGAATGTCCGGTTGAAGTGCCGATTTCCAGGGCTGATGTATAGTTATTTTTGATGATCAGGTCATATAACACTTGCCCGTCCTGGTAAGGGACATTCATGTCCTGCCAGCTTCTCCGGTTGTTTTCAAGAAACTGCTGTACCTTTTCATCCGCAGCCGAAATGTTTTCGCCAGATTGTGCACATGCAATCAGATTAAATAGCAGGAATAATATAAGTGCTGAAAAGATTAAACGGATTCTTGACATTAATTTCATGATATCTTTCATTATCAGTTCTGGAATATTATACAAAAACCTTACGTAATTCTAAAAATAAAAATTACCCGGATAAAATTCAAGTTCTTAATGACCTGATAATAAAGAATCTGAACCTGTTTTTTTCAGAGGTCTTATTTTGTCAAAACCATATTTGCCTCTACTTCGATCTCCGCATCCGGTGTATCCGGATCATCATCGAGGTCTTCTTCCAGATTTTGTAAAAATGAGAGTTCCAGTGCACTTTCTGTGAGTGTATTCACGATAAGATCGAATTCATCGATTGTGTTTTTATTCAGTGTTAATGTTTTGCCATCAGCACTTAACTCCCATGTCCCTTCTTCCTGATCATTGGTAAAGTTGGAATGATAGGTATTGTCTGCAAAAAATTCAATCTGCCCGTTCAGTTCTGCTTTATAAAATGCCTCAAACAAGGCAGCGGCAAGGGTGGCATTATCTTCGGACAGACCGTTTTCATTGATTAAATATTCTGCCAGGGTTTGATCGCCGATACTCATGTTTATTTCTGAATCTGTTACAGTCCATAAGCCAACCAGCGCTGATCTCACGATTTGTTCATCTTCATCTTCACTGCAGGCTATCATTATGGTACCTGCCAGCAAGACCGGTATATACAACTTAAGGCTATTTACTATCCTTTCCATATAAGATCAGTTACTTTTAATGTAATGATTTTTTATGAAATAAACCGAATTGTAATTATACTTTTTTCAGAAAAGATGTAACCCTGGCGATCAATGATTTTTTATTCCCTTCTGCTCCAGACTTCATACATGGGCTCTCCCCTTGAATTTAATCCCTGATGATGCCATATGCCGTCAATGATCTCAAATTCAAAGGATAATGAAGCGCCAACACGGGAACTGTCCCTCGAGAAAAATTCAATATTTTCGGTGTATCTGTTGCCGATGGTAGAATAAGTGCCGCCACCTGTTCCGGAAAACTCTCCCGTTTCTGTGTTATAGGCAATCCATTGAAATCTCATGCCTGACAATATCTTCATGGTCTTTCTTGGCTGGCTGGTGTCACGTGTCGTTAGGTCTCCATCCTGTTTTCTCCCTGCAAAAAGCCAGGCACCATTCAGTTTCCCAGGGGAGCCGTTATCGATTCTTATAAATTTCTCATTATCAATTATTAGTAGTTCATCATTTAAATTAAAAGTTTTAGTAACTTCCTTTCCCGTAAAGGTTTCATTAAAGGTATTGTACTCGATACGCTGTACAAGCTGGTCACCGTTCATCGACCAGATTCCACCATAGGTTCCGTTGAAGGTCCTTGATTCGGCATCAAATGCCGCATAGGAGAAATAATCATCACTCATGATGACCACCCCTTTGTCAGATTTCCATGCGCCTTCCAACAGGATACTGGTTGAAGGTTCTGTCGCAGGAGAAACAAGCAGATAATAAAGGAGAAGGTAGTTCAGTATATTCATTTTATTATTTGGTTAATTGTTTATGGATTTTGCAGCTTCTTATTCTGTGTAAATTCAAATATAACCAAAAGGAAAAGAATTATGAATCTATCTGATTTCAGGAGATTTTAAATCGGCGCATGCGGTAGGCATTCATGGCATAATTCCCCAGCTTTCTGGTCAGACGTTGATTCACATAAAAACCGACCAGGGCACCGAAACCGGGAATAAGCTGCATGAGTTTTGGCAGGTCCAGGTAATCCCTGTATTCGAGCTGGAACGTCCGCCAATCAAACTGGTCCAGGTTAACTGGTAATTTTTCTTTTTCGTTATTCCATTTTTTCATCTGGTTGAAGATATCCTGCCGCTGTTTTGAACTCGAAAAGGTAAGCTGAAAAACGTGCAGAAGATAGATCCTTTCCTTGTAATCAGAGAGATCATGTCCATACAGGCTGGCAATTTCAAACAGCATTTTTATTTTAATACTCAGCCATAACGGGAGATCAACCAGCCCCAACAATATCCCTCCGTACCCGGTCACCGCTCCCTCAGCCGCGGCGGTTTTACTGTAAAAATCTATTTTTCTTCTGACATTTGTTTCTATGGCCGAAAGGGATTCTTCATGCTTTGCAGGCGAAGTGGTTAGTCTGGCTCCGAAAATTACAGTTTTCGTCATCTGTCTGATTGCCCTCGTGACCATATCATGGACCCGATCAGGGATCATTTTGTTGATCCCCGCCTGTACGGTCATTGCCAGGCCGTTTACCACCGATTGCCTGGTGATAATGGATTTTTTCCATTCGCGTAATTCTGCAAAGACCTGTTGTTCATATAATTCCATATTAATTTAACATACTAAAAAATGGTTGAAAAAAGCAGATTTGATCATGTTTTTAGATAATTTTAAAAGCGACAATGATTTTTTATGTATTGGAAATCCATTAGAACATGATTTGGAATCAGTTTTTTATATTTTTTATTTACCGTAAACCAGATAAATGTTAAACGATGAAAAATCTTATTTTCTTTTTTTTCCTGTTGACCCTGTCATTTTCAGGTTCTGCACAAACAGGTAAAGTATTTGATAATCTGTCCATGTCAAGCTCCATTCTCAATATGGAGCGGAAATATGCTTTATACCTGCCGCCGGATTATGAAACATCGGAAAGGAGTTACCCGGTCTTGTACCTGCTTCATGGCGGCGGGGATGACCAGACCGGATGGGTGCAGTTCGGGGAAGTTCTGCATATTGCCGACAAGGCGATCAGGGAGGGAAAGGCTACGCCGATGATCATCGTCATGCCCGATGCCAATACAGGTAAGCGGGGATATTTCAATGATGCCAGGAATGAATGGAGATATGAGGATTTTTTCTTTGAAGAATTTATGCCTTATGTGGAAAGTACGTACCGGATCAAGGGTGAAAAAAGGTACCGGGCTGTGGCCGGACTTTCAATGGGCGGTGGCGGAACATTCATGTATGCCCTGCATCATCCCGAATTGTTTTCATCGGCATGCCCCTTAAGTGCAAGTACCGGTTCTCTGACATTGGAAGAGGCAAAAACACGATATAAACAGTCTGAAAATAAAGATGTATCAGACAAACAGATTGAAGCACATTTTAAAAAATACAGTGCCCTCGAGTTGATAAAGGATATGCCTGAGGATGATATAAAATCCGTAAGATGGTATATCGATTGCGGTGATGATGATTTTCTTTACGAAGGAAATTCATTGGTTCACATTGCGATGCGTAAAAAGGAAATTCAGCATGAATTCAGGATCAGGGATGGCAGCCATTCCTGGACATACTGGAGGGAATCCCTTCCGGAGGTACTGGAATTTATTTCCATGGCATTTCATCAGCATTAATACCCTGCAGGATTCTTATGCCAATACGGCAACGAAATTGACAAAATCATTGTGTATTAGCAGGATATGTGGTTTATTCAATCCCCGGTTCCTAAGGACAAGGCCGGATCCGGATGATTCAGGGAAGCGATGGCTGCTTCGTAGTCAGGTTCATTGCCGATATCATCAACAAGCTGGGTGTATATCACTTTGCCATTTTCATCCACTGTAACGATTGCGCGGGCATTCAGTCCTTTAAAAAGGCCATCCTTTAACAATACCCCGTATTTCAGGGCAAAATTTCCTCCATCTCTGAAATTTGAGAGGGTTATTACCTGGCGGATTTCTTCAGAACCACAGAACCGGTAATGTTCAAAGGGGAGATCCTGGGAAATGCAAAGCACCTTCACATTTGCAAGGCTTGAAACCATCTGATTGAACCGTCTCACGGAAATGGCACAAACATTCGTTCCAACACTTGGAAATATGTTTAAAATCAATTTACAGCCTTTAAAGTCCTCCAGGGTTGCTTCGGTCAGGTCCGATTTCACAAGGGTGAAATCCGGTGCCAATGAACCCGGCTGGGGAAGTTCACCCGCAGTGTTCACCTCAACACCATCCAGTTTTATTTTTGCCATGATAATTTATCATTATGACTACAATATATTTCAAATAATTTATTATCAGATGCTTAAATAAATAAAGTGAAAAATATTTATATTTTTCAATAACATTTGATCCAGTCCAGAATAATGGAAAACGGACCTGCTTGTTGGTCCGAAATCAGCAATCCAAGCTCCCGGATTTTTTCTGCTTTGAGCTCACCAGAATGCAAGAATTCCCTGCCTCGACAGGTGGGCCTGAAATCCTTGAGGGGGATCTCGATCTTCATCCAGGCGGCTTCAATAGTCCGGAAATCATGTGAAAAGGCAACACCATTCCATTGATCGTCAGTCCTGATACGGAATTTGTATTTTTTACCGTCTCCTTTCAGATGCATGATCAATTGGGTACATCCGGAAATGCGTTCATCAAGTTTCATTCTGAAAGATGCAAATCCTCCATTATTCTCCAGGGAAACCGTACCTGAAAAAACCATCAAGTTATCAGGAGTAAATTCGATCCGGCTTGTGGAAATTCCCCCCATAACACCATCATTCACAATATCCCACTTTCCGGCCTTTTTCCGGTTAAAGTCTATCAGCAATATTTCTCTGGATGGATTCACTTTCATTTCAAACATCCTGAAGGGATAATTGTTCGGTTTTTTTGGGAGGAAAGGGCGGAAACATGGGATTGTTTAAGTTTAGTTTCTGATACGCGTTCCGACAGACTGCAAATCAAAATGTCAGACCAGCCCCCGTCGTCAGGCCAGGTATGGTGGTCAGACCAAACCCCGTCGTCAGACCACGTTATCTTGCATAATGTCCAG
>JAGTVG010000223.1 GCA_018224645.1 Cyclobacteriaceae bacterium | reverse complement strand
TTATAACGGTACCCTTGCGCTTGACGGAAAACCGCTTGAACATACCGCTGATCTATTAAAAAAGCTGTCCGCGGAACTCACCATCCATGTTGTTACAGCCGATACCTTTGGAATGGTCAGGGAACATTTAAGTGGTTTTTCCTGCCGGATTCATGTGCTTACGGGACAGCATCAGCATATACAGAAGAAATCATATGTAACGGAATTGGGACCGGAAAATGTGGCAGCGGTGGGGAATGGAAGAAATGACCGGGAAATGCTGAAGGTTGCAGCGCTCGGGATTGCCGTTATCAATGAGGAAGGAGCCGGGACGGAAGCGCTATTGAACGCCGGTATTGTCGTCCACTCGATCCATGATGCCCTTGATCTTTTAATCCATCCGAAAAGGCTGATCGCCACGCTCAGGTCTTAAATGGGACATTATGTGAATTCTTGTGGTAAGGTATTCCGGTAGGGCGTAATTCCGGGATCCGGTTTTCCTGCCTGCCGGCTTTGCTCGGCTGAAGCTATGCGAAAGGGATGCAGGCAGGCGCCCAAAGAGCCGTCCCGGTTTTATCGGGGCGTCACGTATTTTATTGAATATAACTAAGTTATATACAATTGGGATTCCATCTTAAAAATAATTTATGTTATGAATAACCGGGGTTAGGGGGTGCAGGGCCGTGTTTCAAGCGTCATTTATTCGGATAAGCCGGCCATTCGGGCCACCGCAACAGGTCATTTAATTCCGGATCACACAATACATCCGAAACACACATTTCACCTGAGAGCCCCTTATGCCATCCACTCCCGTCTGCGGCTGATTGGCTGATCGAGGATATCGTTCACGATATTGGCATCTTCAATGACCTGGAAATCGAACATGCCGAGACAGACGAAATCTGCACCATTTTCAAAAACATAGCGTAACCCCTCTTCGGGTTTCAGGGCTCCGGCCGCCAGCGTTTTAAAAGCGATCCAGGGTTTATTGACGCTCTCCATATACTGGATCGTAGTCTCCGGGGTCATCGCCCAGTAATTATCAATCGCATAATTGTCGATGATGGGAACGGTTTTGGGTTCCTCCGGCCTGTATGACCAGTAGTCGCGGTGATGAAGGGTCTTCATATAAAAATCCGTCGGAATGCCTGCTTCCTCGGCAATTCTGATCGTTTCAAGCTGATGGCCTACAAGGCCGGCATATACCCCCCGGCTCTTGATGTGATGAATGGTTTTATCCAGCAGGTCCAGTTTTCCTTCCCGGACCCATTGGTCCCCGACATTTCCCATGACCATCACGGCAATGGCACCATTGTCAATGGCCAGATCGATATTGGTTTTGTAATCATCCTCTTCGGGATAAGCCGGTGCGATCCATTGTATCTTTCCCCCGTTCTTCCGGTACCTGTTTAGGATATTGATCTCCTCCGGCGCCACACGCAATGCACAGGTATTCATTCCCGCAGCTTCACACAGCCGGAATGTCTCCATCACCTTCTGCTCGGTGAAATATTTTTTCAGGAATGTCGATACATAGATCAGGTCCCGTGAATGGGCAAAGCCGCTGATCAGGTTTCCCCCGCAGATCACACGGCCTATCTGATGATCTCCCAGCATCCCGGAAGGAATTTTTTTCTTCAGTTGTGTCAGGTCAAGTTCCCTGCTGATCATCGCAGTCGCACCGGAAACGGCATTCACTTTCATGGATTGTGACAGATGTGCCTCTTCATGGCTGCCCCATCCATAATTCCTGGCAACCGCGTAGACAAATCCGCCTAAAAAAGGGATGGCAATCATCTGTTTGACAAGCTCCCTCCGGTAAATTTTATTTTCCGGAAGGGTTTCATGGTTCACTTCCCTGGGCACGGCTTTTACGGGGGATTTAAAGGAAAAATCCACCATCGTAAACAGGTTATCCAGTCCGAACTGGAGTTTGGCCGGCAACATGACAAAGACAAGCAGGGCCGCCAGTTCGACCAGGTTTTTATTGACAAAAAGATAATGTCCTTCCACATTCGTGCCCGGATCATATCCGATAAATGGCGGATTGGAGAAATAATACAGACCGATAAGCACCACGCCGGAGATGGAAGCGATCCTGGTCATGATACCCAGCATCAGCCCCAGGCCGATCAGGATCAATCCCCATACATTCAGGATATCGATGATATTCAAAACCGTGGCATTGGATGCCATTGCATGGAAAAATCCGGCGAAGTATCCCTGCGCATTGATCAGGTACCAGCCGGATGACCAGTTGGGATCCAATAGTTTCACCAATCCTTCATAAAGAAAATGCCAGCCGATGATGATCCTTAAAAATGTTGTCAGATATCTGAATGATGCGGGAACCTGGATTTTTGTACTCATTTTACAGTGATTTTATGCGATTCGCGGACAGGATCAATATTAATGGATTGTCCACAGGAAAAATATGATGCAAATCATGAAATTTTAATACATGTCGGGGGAATAATGCGGGAATCGGCTGATATTTAGGATAATGTTTTTTAAATTGGATGTCTTTTAAACAATGGAAACAAGACTATGAAACAAATTGGATTTTTCATTCTTTCAATGGTTTTTCTGATGAACTGCCAGCCAAAGCAGGGGGAAAATGAATGGATCACACTTTTCGATGGAACCTCGCTGGAAGGCTGGACCGCCAATGAAAATGAAAGCACCTGGAAAATCGAGGAAGGTGCCATCGTTTGTGAAGGGGAGAGGTCCCATTTATTTTATACCGGCGAAGTGAACGGCGCGAATTTCAGGAATTTTGAATTCAAAGCCGAGGTCATGACCATTCCCGGCTCGAACTCAGGCATTTATATATGTACGGCTTTCCAGGATGAAGGCTGGCCATCAAAAGGTTATGAGGTTCAGGTCAACAATTCATTTATCGGAAACCCGGTCAATCCGGAGTTAAAAAAGACGGCCGGATTATATGGCATACGCAATAAATTCCTGACGACTGTCGGGGACGAAGAATGGTTCACCATGCATATTGTCCTGAAGAACGACCGGATACAGGTTTCTGTAAATGATCAGCTGATCACGGATTATACGGAACCTGAGGACCCATACCGCCCGGAAGCAATGGCATCGCGCCTGATCGGCGAGGGTACGTTCGCACTCCAGGGCCATGATCCGGGAAGCAAGGTTTATTTCAGGAATATTATGGTCAAACCGCTTCCGGAGGATGCAGCGTTTGACCAGCCTCAGCGCCGGCTCGACCGCGATACCGAGAGATACATTACCCGGTTGCATGCCAGCGGATTCCCGGTTATGGATCTTCATGTTCACCTGAAAGGAGATCTGACCATGCAGGAAGCTTTGTCGCAGTCGCGGTACAAGGGGATCGATTTCGGGATTGCCGTTAACTGTGGAAAAGCAGAAGATTTCCCGATCAATAATGATGCAGAATTAATGGCCTATCTGGATACACTCCGAGATGTTCCGGCCTTTAATGCCATGCAGGCGGAAGGCAGGGAATGGGTGGACATATTCTCGATGGATGCGGTGAATACATTTGATTACGTGTTTACCGATGCCATGACCTATAAGGATGCCAGTGGGGTACCCGTTCAGATGTGGAAGGCCGACCAGCTGGAAAGGCTCGATCTCTCCGATCCGGAAGCGTTTATGGACGGGCTTGTCGACTATATCGTTCAGATACTGAATGAGGAACCTGTCGATATATATGTCAATGCCACCTACATCCCGGACCCGGTGGTTGACCGTTATGATGAACTCTGGACCGAAGAACGGATGAAAAAGGTGATCCAGGCGGCCATAGACAATGAGATTGCGATCGAGATCAGAGCCCGAGTTAAAATGCCGAATTATGCATTCGTCAGTCTGGGCAAGGAAATGGGCGCTAAATTCACCTTCGGTACGAACAACATCGATTCGAGCCTGGGCCACCTTGAATATTGCCTGGAAGCGATCGAGGCCTGCGGACTCGAGCCCGGAGACATGTGGGTGCCGGGTTACGAGGATATGCTTTGGACAGCGTCCGGGGAATGATAATGGTCCTGACATTCATGCCATCACGCCGAGTGATGGCATGAATGTCAGGAAATAAATGGTTAAGAATGGCGCAAGCATCCGCCTGTGCCTTGTACTTTACATTACAGAATGACGCAAGCATCCGCTTGTGCCTTAAACTTTACGTTACAGAATAGTGCAAGCATCCGCCTTTGCCATAAACTAAACATTCCTTGCTTTCCTGAACTCAACTCGTCCGTTTCACCGGGTATTTCTTCATTGCTTTATGATTTTGAACAGTGAAAATAACCTTATTTAACTTTTTTCGTCTTTTTTGGCAAATTTTGCCAGAAGCGATTCAATGTTCCCTGTTTCGGAAAGGAAAATGGAAATATTCCGCGATTGTGGAAATTGTGCGAGCATGATGTTCAGCACGGACATGATCGGAACCGAAAGAAGCATTCCAAGTATTCCCCAGATTGAGCTCCAGATGGTCAGTGATAAAACGACCACGAGGGGGCTCAGGTTCAATGATCTACCCATCACCTTCGGTTCCAGGTAATTAGCGTTGAATGTTTGAACAGCCTGTATTGGCAGAAACACATAAAAAAAATACCAGCCGTTGTCGAACTGGAACATGGCAAAAACGGCCGGAAGCAGCGTGGCGATCAGGGAGCCTATATAGGGTATATAATTAAGGATAAATATCAAAAAAGCCCAGAAAACGGGAAAATCAACACCCAGTATGAGCAGGATAAAATAACTCATGATACCGGTGGACAAACTCACCAGGGTCTTCATCATCACATACATGTTGATAGATTGGTTAATTTGATCCAGCAGGCTCTGAATGTTATGTAATTGTTTGTTCGAAGCGGAAATGATCCTTATTTTCTTTATAAAAATAATTTCTTCGATCAGCAGGAAAACAATATATATGATGATCAGGACCACATCCCCGACCGTCGTGGTCAGGGAATTCAGTATATTCCTTAAAAAACCGGTCACCTCAATATCCTTCAACTGCTCCTTAAGTTTACTGGCGAGGTCTTCCATCCCCAGGCTTTCTCCAAGCTTATCGATATATCCCTGCTGTATTTCGCTGTTCCTGGGCAGCCTTTTGACGATCTGGCTGATGTTGCTTGTCAGCAATTCTCCTATCGACCCGATCAATACCAGCATGATCACGATGGCAATGAATCCCCGGAGCCACCGGGGCATCCTTTTTTTCCTTATCCTGATCCGGCCAAACAATTCCCTGAGTTCCTTGATGAAATACCAGAAAACCAGTGCCAGCACAAAGGGTTTGAGGAATTTTTGAAAATAGATCAGGAAAACCAGGATACCGGCGATGATGATCAGCCAGTAAGCGACCTTTCTTAAACGTACACTGCCGGGACTGGGCGATCCTTCCATTGGGGATTGTTTATTTATTTAAAATAATAACCATTTCAAAAAGTGACAAACATTATATCGAAAATAATTTTTTCCGGATTCGCGGGTAAAATGTATTTTTCGGATCCGGAGTATGGTCTGTCAGATTTTGCCGGATTGAATTGAGCTTTTCCAGAGATGAATTTAACGATGACGTGGGAAAATAAACAGTATACGTTCTGAACAGCGGGATGAAGCACCGGTCTACCTGGATCTGGCCAGGGCATCGGGAAAACCTGTTTTCGGCTCATTCCTGGCTCAACGGGTACTTCAGCTGTTCATGCGGATCAATTCTGCCCCTGCGCTTTCGATATGTATACCCCTGCACTACCTCCCGCGATACTGTTGATACGCCGCTTTTAATTCCTCCACCCCGCCCTTGATCTTGCAGAACCCGCATCCCCATGCTTCGGATTCTGTCGAGAGATACATCTGGTGGGGCCGTCCCGTTACACATTTTGCATAAAAACTTGTTTCCTTGTGTCCTGCCGGTTCCGGGTCAAGCCCGTATTCCCTGCAGAGCTCCAGCAGCGGGCTTTTCTGCCTGAGCGACTTCTTTCTGACCGCCTCGGTACGGTCATTCGCTTCCTGAAGTATATGATTGAATTCATCCTCGCTGAACATATCGCTCTCCACATATTCAGGCCGGCCCAGGAACAGGTACGGCATGGAATAAAATTCCATCAGGAATTCCCTGAGCTGTTCCCTGACCGTATCGCGGGTAAATTCAATATCCATTGAGCTCACATTATCTTTATAAACCTTGAAAATGCGCATATGAAAAACTGAAGCCACATAATACATTTCCGTCGGACCACACTCAACGCCCATAAAATGGATCTGTTCGAACGTAAGGAAATGGATGCCATCCGTTATGCGTTTCTTATCCATGATTTGCCTCCTTCCATGCTTCGATCCATTTCGGGAATTCGATCTTCAGTTCTTTTTCATAATGTAAACCGAGGTCCGTGTAGAAATCCGAACTTACCGTTACAAAATCACGGTGGATGAAAGAATCGTCCTGTTCATCCATGCAATCGATATTACATTGTGAATAAGCCCAAGGCAGGTAATGCCCCGCATTCTCTGCGTAGGTCCCACTGATCAGGTGGATCAACTCCATCAATGAAAGAGTTTTAAGGAACTCTTTCCCGGCTGCCGATAACTGCTATCCCCATATTCATCCACGAATTCAAAATAAATCCGGCTCCCGTCAAGCCGTGCCCGGAGACTGATCACGTCATTCAGTATGGAGGCCAGTTCGATCCTGGCAATTTCCACTTCGTTTATCCGGCAATCCGGGAGGTATTCACCTCGCATGAACGAAGGATGCATGGCGCTGACGGTCCGGATGGTTGCTTCACTCAGGCCGGCCGACCGGATCATCTCAGGAGGTTCCTCATAACAATCATCCTCGATAGCCCGGAGGATCTGTTTCCGGCGAAAACTTCCCTTGACATTCTTCAGCAATACTTGTTTGAGATCGGTGTAACTGCCGAAATAATCCAGGGGTTGGAAATCGTAACCGATTCCCTTGAATTGTCTGATCACTTGTTTCATGGCACAGTAATTTTTAATTGAAAAATGATTTACTGCACCGGGATAAGGAGTGTAATAAAAAGGCAGTTTTAACCTTTTTTTCCCCGGTATGATCGGGGCACATCCCAGGGCACCGTGGCGGTTAATGCTCGGTTGCCTCACGCTCATGGCATGATCCTGATGCTTACTTACAAAATTAATTGATGGCATTGTCATTTAGTGACAATCCTTCTTTTTCTATATGATGCCGGTGCGCATCTCCCGGCACGAGCCTTTGCGCCCTCCGCTGGTGCGGCTATTCATCCGTGCCCTCGCGCCCTCCGCTGGCGCGCGTCTCCCGACGCGTGCCTCTGCGTTCTTTTCCCGTCAACTGTAAACCCTCATTATTTTCTTTGCGTTCCTGCCTTCC
>JAGTVG010000222.1 GCA_018224645.1 Cyclobacteriaceae bacterium | reverse complement strand
TATGAGGAAAATTATGATCATTTCAGCATGGCTGAGGCAAGGGACAGTTCAACCTTCCATGAACTTACTGAACTTGCCAGGGAAACCGGGATCGTGCTGATCGTCCCTTATTTTGAAAAACGTGCCGAAGGTCTTTATCATAACAGCGCAGTTGTGATAGATGCAGACGGGACGGTTCTAGGGAATTACCGTAAAAATCATATTCCGGATGATCCGGGTTATTTTGAGAAATGCTATTTTACGCCGGGCGACACCGGTTATATGGTTTTCAAAACCAGGTATGCCATGATCGGCGTACTCATATGCTGGGATCAATGGTATCCCGAAGCCGCCAGGATCACCAGTATGATGGGTGCGGAGATCCTCTTTTACCCGACAGCGATCGGATGGGAAGATCATGAAGATTCAGCATCAAGGGAAATCCAGCAGGAAGCCTGGATGTGTATGCAGCGGAGCCATGCCATCGCCAATGGATTGTTTGTTACAGCAGTTAACAGGGTAGGACGGGAAAAAATGACACATTTCTGGGGTAATTCCTTTATTTGTGATCCTTCAGGAAAAATTCTCGTTCAGGCTGGCGATTCTGAGGAAGTGAAGGTACATGAGATCGATCTGGACGGAATCAATCAACAGAGGACTCACTGGCCCTTTTTCAGGGACCGGCGGGTGGATACCTATTCCCCGATTGAAAAAAAATGGGTCGACTAAAAGATATAATATTGAATCCAGACCTGATCCCCCGATCCCAGGGTTATTATTTTCCGGCCGAATGGACACAGCACCGGGCAACATGGGTTACCCTCCCCCTGAATGACGGGTCATGGCCGGGAATGATGAATACCGTATACGATGCCTTTTTCAGGTTTATCCAAATTATATCCCTGAGCGAGATAGTGGCCATCAATGTACAGAATGAGATCATGGCTGCATTTGTCGATGATATGTTAAATAATTACAGGATCGATCCCGCTAAAATTGAGCTGTATCTACATCCCACCAATGATTGCTGGGCCAGGGATCATGGACCTGGATTCCTTAAAAATAAGCAGGGTGAAAAAATTCTATTGAACTGGAAATTCAACGCCTGGGGGAGGAAATATGCATACGACCTTGACGATCTGATCCCTGTTAGGATCGGGGAAGCCCTGCAACTTCCGGTCATCGATGTGGGCATCGTGATGGAGGGAGGCGCCGTAGAATTTAACGGGGCAGGCTCCCTGCTGACTACCCGGTCCTGTTTGCTGAACCCAAACAGGAATCCGCATCTTTCTGCCATCGAAATCGAAAATTACCTGATGAACTATTATGGCGTCGAAAAAGTCCTCTGGCTGGAGGACGGGATCGCCGGAGATGATACCGATGGGCATATCGACGACATTGCCAGGTTCGTCAAGGAGGATACTGTACTGGCGATGATCGAAAAAGATAAGTCGGACCCTAATTTCCAGCCCCTGAAGACCAACAGGAAATTATTGTCTGAATTCAGGTTGCCGGGCGGAAAACAGTTGAATATCATCGAACTGCCCATGCCCCCGCCGGTCTGTTACAATGATGAAAGGTTGCCTGCCTCTTATGCCAATTTCTATATGACAAACGGGCATGTGATCGTACCGGTTTTTCAGGCTGACACCGATGATACGGCGATAGAAATCATATCCCGGTGTTTTCCCACACGCGAAGTCACCGGCATTGATTCCAGGGTGCTGATCCATGGACTCGGAAGTTTTCATTGCCTAAGTCAACAGGAACCTGCATGAGTGATCATTCACCCGGCATATCCATCCGGCTGGCCCGGGATCAGGATGTTCCTGAAATCCTGGATATATATACTCCTTTTATCCTGAATACCTGCGTCAGTTTCGAAATGGCTGTTCCGGATCGGGATGAATTCACCGGACGGATAAAAAATATTCAGCAAACCCTTCCCTGGCTTGTCTGTGAATATGAGAACCGGATTGCCGGATATGCCTATGCGGCTGATCACAGGAGCAGGAAGGCCTATCAATGGACCAAGGAACTTTCGGTCTATATTCATGATGATTTTAAACAGAAAGGCATAGCCACCGCTTTATACAATACCCTTCTGCAGTTGTTGAAGGTCCAGGGCGTATCAAATTGTCTTGCGGGGATTACCCTGCCCAATGAAGCAAGTGTAGGGTTCCATGAGAAACTGGGTTTTAAAAAAGTCGGTGTGTATCACAGGATCGGCTTTAAATTCAATGAATTCAGGGATGTTGGCTGGTGGGAATTATTTATCGCCGGGAAAAACGAAATGCCGGACAATATCATCCCGATCTCGAGGATTGAAAAGACAGAAAAATTTGAAATGGCTGTAAAAATGGGTTTATCATACGTTAAAAAAGAATTTTGACAGCGACTTACTTTATTTTTTCAAATATGAATTCTTTTAAGAATTTCCTGGTCTGCATGGCCCTCCTCCTTTTTATTTTTCCTGGTTGCGGCAAACTTGGAGACCAGACCACCGGGTTGATCACCGGGGAGGCAATGGTGGTATCAGCTCATCCGCTGGCTTCCGCGGCAGGTGCAAACATGATGAAAAATGGAGGCAATGCGGTGGATGCTGCGATTGCAGTGCAGTTTGCCCTTGCCGTCGTTTATCCTTCGGCAGGTAATATCGGTGGTGGAGGATTTATGGTCATCCGGCAATCAGACGGCAGCCTGCACTCTCTCGATTACAGGGAAAAGGCTCCGATGCAGGCACACCGGAAAATGTACCAGAATAAAAATGGGGATGTGATCAATGATTTGAGCATCCTTGGTCATCTCGCGGCCGGTGTTCCCGGATCAGTGGATGGCATGGTCAGGGCATATGAACAATTTGGCACCCTACCCTGGCGGGATTTAATCCAGCCGGCCATAGATCTTGCTGAAAAGGGATTTCCGCTGACTGAAAGGGAGGCTTCCAAACTGAATGATAACCGTGCAGAATTCATCAGCACAAATACAGTAACACCCAGATTCCTCCTCGATGAACGGTGGGCAGCCGGTGACTTGGTCTATATGAAAAACCTCGCCAATACACTGAAAAGGATCCGGGACCATGGCAGATCCGGTTTTTATGAAGGTGAAACTGCTGATCTGATCATATCTGAAATGAAAAGGGGAAATGGCATAATTAACCATGATGATCTGAGGAGGTACGAATCAAAATGGCGTGAACCCGTCACCGCGAATTACAGAAAATTAAGGATCATCTCCATGGGCCCGCCATCTTCCGGGGGAATTGCCCTGATCCAACTGCTTAAGATGATTGAAAATTATGAGGTGGATACCATGGACTGGAAATCTGAAAATTATGTACACCTCCTCGTTGAAGCCGAAAAACGTGTCTATGCCGACCGTGCGGTATGGCTCGGGGATGCGGATTATTTTCCGGTTCCTGTTGAGCAATTGCTGGATGATGGATATCTGCACCGGCGGATGGCAGATTTCAGCTTTAACCATGCCATTTCATCTGACAGTATTTCGGAAGGTAACACACAACTGGAGGAATCTGTGGAAACAACTCATTTCTCAATTGTGGATCCGTGGGGGAATGCTGCATCGGTTACCACCACATTGAATGGAAGTTTCGGGGCAAAGGTGGTGGTGGGCGGAGCTGGTTTTTTCCTGAACAATGAAATGGACGATTTCAGCATAAAATCAGGATTTCCCAATATGTTCGGCCTGGTGGGCAGCGATGCCAATGCCATTGAGCCCGGAAAACGGATGCTGAGCTCCATGACGCCGGCCATTATCGAAAAGAACGATTCACTCTACATGGTCATTGGATCACCGGGAGGTTCCCGTATCATTACCTCAGTATTTCAATGCCTGTTGAATGTAACGGCATTTAAAATGAATATGCAAGAATCAGTGTCAGCACCCAGGTTTCATCACCAGTGGAAACCCGACAGAATATATGTTGAGCCGGGGAGAATTCCGGAAATAACCAAACAGCATCTGGTTGAAATGGGGCATATATTCGAAGAAACCGGTTCCATCGGGAGTGTAAATGCCATCCTGATGATCCCTGGAAAAGGTATGGAAGGCGGAGCCGATCCGCGCGGGGATAATACGGCTTCAGGATTTTGACCTTCGGGCCAGCTGAAATCCGGTAAGGAAAAGGAGCCTGAAAAATAATATCCACGGGATACCGTGCAATAATGTATCAAACCAGTCAACAGGTTTCATGCCATCGCCACCACCGGCTATCCAGCGGATCTTTCCCAGGATATGCGGTTCCGGATTAAAAGGCGCCAGTCCCAGGGTAACACATAGGAGGATGATCATCGGCCAGTTGTTGAAGATTTTCATGATGCCTGCAATTTAAATGCGATAAGTAATTCTATTCGCAGGCAAAGTTAATCCGAAAAAATTAATCAGGGTTAATGGAAGCGATGACATCCCTTAAAGAGATGTCATCGCTGGTCAATATTCCTACAACAGCAGGATAAGCAGGATGATAACAAGGAGGAGGACTCCAACGGATATATAAACGCCACCGGAAGTGGCATGCCTTTTCAACTCCCGGTTAATATCTTTTACTTCCTTTGTGAGTTCCTTTTTATCCCTCTTTTCAAGTGATTTCAGATCCATTGCCTCAAGTTCTCTCAATCTGTTTTCAAGAACATTTACGCGGGCCTGGCGTTGTTCGGTGTTCATGTCCTTAATGGTTTTCCAGT
>JAGTVG010000221.1 GCA_018224645.1 Cyclobacteriaceae bacterium | reverse complement strand
CATTCTGGAATCTACTGAATGGCCCGATTGCTGATGCCATATGGCATGTGGGACAGGTGGCATCCTTCCGGAGATCTTCCGGGAATCCCATCAATCCCAATGTCAGTTTCTTTACAGGTACTTTACGGGAACAGAAATGATCCCCGGCTGTTTTAATCATATCATGTCATTATACTTTATTGATAAGGAAGTCCATCATCAGGAAGAAAATGCAGTTTCTGAAAATTCAAAATTCTCAAATGATCCTGTTTTACCATTAAATTACAACCCATGAATTGTTTTTTTTACTTTTCGAACCGGACCTCTTATTTATGCATTCTCCTGTTTTGTTATGCATGCAATGCGCCTGAAGAAGCACATCATCGCCCCTCGCCGGCGGATATGGTGAATCTCAGGATCGGTGCCGTCAGCCACCTGCTCGTTCCCACGTACCCAACGGTCCATCTGCCCAACAGCATGGTCAGGATCTATCCACAGACCTCCCCGGGTGTCAATGATCAATACCTTGCTTCCAGGATCTATGCCTTCCCGATAAACATGCCCTCTCATAGACAGGGACCGCTAACTACGCTTATGGTCACTTCGAATAAGGGTGCCGTTTCTCCTGACTCACTGGCTTCTGATTATGATCATGATTTTGAGACCTCCACCCCTTATTATTATTCCGTTTTACTTGAAGATCCCGGTATCTGGGTGGATTATACGGTTACGGCCCACGGGGTGATCTACAGGTTCCGGAAAGAATCCGGAGGCAATGTCCGGATCGTAATACGAAGCAGTGGTGCCGGAGATTTTAATTTTGACGAGCCGGGAGTGCTTACGGGATCAGACCGGTTGAGAAATATCACACAATATCTTTATGCCACCGTGGTTCATCCATCAGGGTCCGCCGGCTATTTTTCCCCGTTGCCTGCCGGAGAATCCGACCGTCTTCCTGAAGGTGACCGGAAGGGTGTTGTGCTGGATTATGATATATCTGAAAATGAAGCGGTTGTTTTGCGGATTGGTATATCCTATATTTCGTTAGAAACTGCCAGGCATCATGCAGAAAAGGAATTATCGGGAAGATCGTTCGGGGATTTGAAAGATCATGCCAGGGAAAACTGGGATAAATCATTGGGAGTGATCGGCATAGAAGGAGGAACGGCTGACCAGCAGAAGATATTTTATACTGCTTTTTACAGGTGTTTTGAAAGAATGGTGAACATCACAGAAGAAGGAAAATATTTCAGTGTTTATGATGGGCAGGTACATGAAAGCGGGAATAATGATTTCTATGTGGATGACTGGAGCTGGGACACCTATCGCACCCTGCATCCGCTTCGAACGATCATCATGCCCGGGGAAGAAGCTGATATGATCAATTCTTATATCAGGATATATGAACAGAGCGGATGGATGCCCGCCTTTCCCACCGTTTTTGGTGAAATGGGTGCAATGATCGGCCATCATCAGGCTGCGATCATTGCCGATGCATGGTATAAGGGCATCCGGGATTATGATGTCCACAAAGCCTATGAGGGGCTTCTTAAAAATGCCATGGAGGGAACACGGGTCCCCTGGAAGGAAGGACCTAAAACCTCGCTGGATGAAGTTTATCTGCAAAAAGGATTTTTCCCGGGAAAATATCCTGATGAACCGGAAACTCACCCGGCAGTTCATTCCTTTGAAGGAAGGCAGTCGGTTGCCGTGACGCTTGAACATGCCTATGATGACTGGTGCCTCGCCCGATTCGCGGAAGGACTTGGAAAAACGGAGGATGCTGATAAAATGTATCTCCGCGGACAGAATTACAGGAACCAGTACCGGCCGGATATCGGGTTTATGGCACCACGTGAAGCCGGAGGGAAATGGATCGATCCCTATGATCCGAAGGTCCCGGCAGGTATTGGCGGCCGTGAATATTTTGCCGAAAGTAATGCCTGGACCTATACGTGGTTCGTGCCTCACGACCTGGCCGGCCTGATTGATTTGATGGGAGGAAAAGAAATGGCTCTTAAGCAGCTGGACAGGCTGTTTGATGAGCCCATTGGGCAGAGCAAATGGACATACCTGGGTTATATGCCGGATGCCACTGGATTGACCGGCCTGTTTCCAATGGGCAATGAACCCAGTTTTCACATTCCGTATATATATAATGTATTAGGGGCTCCCTGGAAGACCCAGAAAAGGACGAGGCAACTGATGGATGCCTGGTTCAGAAACGACCTGATGGGAATCTGTGGAGATGAGGATGGCGGGGCCATGTCGGCATGGTATGTATTTTCTGCCATGGGATTCTATCCGATCTGTCCGGGCTATCCGGTTTACATGATCGGTAGTCCGGTATTCGATCGTGTCACCATAAATTTACCGGATGGGAAAAAATTCATGGTGAAGGCAATGAATGTCTCGGCCAGAAACAAGTATATCCAGTCTGCACGCCTGAACGGAAGGCAACTGGAAGCGCCATGGTTCACCCATGCGGAACTGATGAATGGAGGCGAGATGATACTGGAAATGGGTCCCAGGCCGGATAAAGCGTGGGGCAATACGGCAGATTTTGCCCGATTTGTTGAAACAGCCAAACAACTTTAAATATCATGAATATGTTAAAATTTTTTGTCTTGATCAATCTGGCCATCCTGTTTATGATGAATTCTCCTGCCCATGGCCAGGACCTGATAGGCGGCGGAGAAGCTAATGCAGAATTAAAGACCAATCCTGAATCACTGAATGCATGGCGTGATTTAAGATATGGGATGTTTATACACTGGGGCCCCATATCCCTCAAAGGAACGGAGATAGGCTGGTCCCGTGGTGGAGATGTCCCAGCTGAGGAATATGATCAGTTATATAAGCGTTTCAATCCTGAAAATTTTGATGCCTCTCAATGGGTGTCCCTGATCAGGGAAGCGGGAATGAAATATCTGGTCATTGTCTCCAAACACCATGACGGATTTGTGATGTGGGATTCAGAAACCACTGATTACGACATCATGTCGACACCATTCGGGAGAGACATTCTGAAGGAACTTTCCAGGGAGTGTAAAAAACAGGGAATATTATTCGGCACCTATTATTCCATCTGTGACTGGCGTCATCCTGATTACCCGGTGGAGCATAACCGTGATGAATGGAAAAAGGATGCCGATATGGATCGTTATATCCGGTACATGAAAACCCAACTGAAGGAACTTGTCAAAAAATATCATACAAAGATCCTGTGGTTCGACGGGGAATGGGAAGATCCCTGGACCCATGAAATGGGCATGGACCTGTATCAGTACGTCCGATCCCTGGATGATGAAATTCTGATCAATAACCGGGTGGATAAAGGCCGGAGCGGGATGGAAGGGATCAGCCTTTCCAGCCGGTATGCGGGGGATTTTGCGACTCCGGAACAACAGGTCGGCCGCTTTGATACCAAAACCCCCTGGGAGTCCTGCATCACCCTCTGCACTCAATGGGCCTGGAAACCGGATGATATCCTGAAAACCAGGGAAGAATGTATTCAAACCCTGGTCAGGACGGCAGGCGGTGACGGGAATCTCCTGTTGAATGTGGGTCCGAAACCAGACGGCACCATTGAAGAGCGGCAGGCGGAAAGGTTGAAGGAAATTGGTGAATGGCTGAAAAAATATGGAGAAACCATATACGGAACCCGGGGAGGGCCCCTTCCACCTGAAAAATGGGGTGTGAGTACATGGGATGGAAATAAGATTTACCTGCATGTATTGGAGGAAGAAACCAGCATAAGGCTGAGGGATTTCCCCCATGAGATCCTTTCCGTCAGACTATTCAGTGAACCGGCAAAGCCTGATTACCGGCTGGAGAAACAGGATCTGATCATCAATATCCCCGTCAATCCGGAGCCCTGGATAGACAGGGTGATTGAATTGAGGGTTAAACAATAAACCTTCCTTGAACTCATGCCATCACTTTGAATGATGGCATGAGTTCAAGGCATACCCTACCTGCAATCGCAGGTTTCCGAGACCCGCAAACACATGTTTCACAAAACACGCAAGTGAAGGCGCCCCGGACCTGTGTAATCATTATTCGCAAATTTTTTTTCTCCAGGTGCAGTTCCCCCCAAACTGTACAGCGTCATCGAAATTCCCTCGCCGTTTCGATCATCGTCCTAATATTTTCCCCGGGAGTTGTCGCCGGGATTGCACAGCCTGCATTCAGGATAAACCGGTTGGTCTTGGAAAAGATCCTTAACAGTTTCAAGGTTTTTTCCCTGACCATCCCGGGAGTCCCCATCGCCAGTACACCGCTCGGATCTATGTTCCCGATAAAAACCGCCTTGTCATACAGCATGTCAAAAGCCTTTTGTGTATCCGTTTTATAATCCAGCTCAAAAGCGTCAGCACCACAATCAGGCATTTTTTCAAGGATCAATTCCGTATTACCGCAGATGTGGAGTGCATAGGGTAACCCGAGCCGGTGACTTTCATCAGCCAGTTTTTTTTCATAGGGAAGGGCAAATTTTTCATATAATTCGGGAGGCAGGAGATCGGGTCCGGCCGGGCTGTCACCGTTGGATAACATATCACATCCCGTCTCAGACATCAGCCTGAGAAACCGGACCGATGCCTTTTCACAATAATCAAGTAATTCAAACAACTGGTCCTCCCCGCCAAGATACAGATCCGTCATCCAGTTTTCCATTCCCCTTACCAGACAGGCGAGGGAAAATGGTGCCTGGTCGCAGTTCCCCCTTACATATATTTCTTTCTTAAAATGGGATTTTATCAGGCGGACAGCTTCCAGCCAATGCCCGATATACCTGTAATTTTCAATGTTCACTCCGGGCAGTTTCCTGATCTCTGACAAATCGTTCAATAACCCGCGCGGTGACCTGGCGGCTTCATTCGGTGGAAAATCAACGGAGACTCCCAACGATCCCGCCAGGGTGACTGTATCCATATCGATCATAATCCCGTCAAACCGGTATTTTTCCACCGACCTGATGAATGCCCCAGCCATCTTTTCCGGAACATTCCTGAACTCATCCATCGTAATACCCGCTTCATGCGCTGCCATCAGAAAATTATGGAGCATGATGGGAATTTTATCGGACGGCTTATTTTCCAGGGCCGCTTTTATGCGTTCATATCCATTCATGGGGTCAATATTTATGAATTCAAGGTAATTTTCTCGAGATTTTCCAGGGATTTACCCTTCGTTTCAATGATATATGTTTTATAAAAGAAAAAACTCAGCAGAGTGGCCACCGCATAAAAAACAAATATATATCCGGTACCCCGTCCACCTGAGAAATCTCCTGCAATGATCGGGAAAAGTAAAGTGGTGAGGGCATTAAAAAACCAGTGAGAAAACGAACCGATCGATGATCCCCTCGCCCTGATGTTATTGGGAAACATTTCAGCCAGCAGCACCCAGATGACCGCTCCCTGTGAAAAGGCAAAAAAAGCAATAAACCCAACCAGGAAAAATAAAAGTGAAAAGCCTGTAAAGTTCCCATCCAGGTAGGCCCAGGAAAATAAACCAAGGAATACAGTCATTCCAAGGGATCCGGTGAGCAGTAAATTTTTCCTTCCGAACTGATCGATCACCCGCATAGCCAGCAATGTGAAGACCAGGTTGGTGAATCCGATGATCACCGTCTGGCCAATGGCTGAATTCGTACTGAATCCGGCCGAACGGAAAATATCCGTCGCATAATACATGATCACATTGATCCCGGTGAACTGATTGAACATCCCGATTGCGATGCCGATCAGGATCAGTTTGAGAAAAGGTTGACGGAACAGGTAAATGTTCCTGGATAAAATCTCTTGGTCAATGGATTCCCGTATTTCTTCCAGGGTCTGCTCAACGGCGGCATCCGGATCAACCTGCCTGATAACCGCCCGGGCCCGTTCCATCGCTCCAGTCTTAACCAGCCAGCGGGGACTTTTTTCGACACGGTACAACAGCATTAAAAACAGCAGGGCAGGGAGAACTTCAGACAGAAACATCCACCGCCAGTTATTTTCCCCGGTACCAATCAGCAGATAATCGGTAAAAAATGCCACCAGGATACCTGTTACAATGGCAAGCTGAAAGGTGACGGTTAACCGGCCACGGTACGCCGGCGGTGATATTTCTGAAATGTACATGGGTGATAATACGGAAGCTCCGCCCACCGCAATTCCGCCGATAAACCGGAAAACAATAAAAATCCAGAGTTCAGTGGCCAGACCGGTTCCCACCGCCGAAATCAGAAACAGCAATCCAAGGAACTTTAAAACACTTACCCTCCCGAAAAGATCGGCAGGTCTGCCAATAAAAAGAGCACCCAGTACACATCCGATCAGGGCTGAGCTGACCGTCCAGCCTTTCAGGGCATCACTCAGTTGAAAATAGTTCGTAAAAAAGGGAATAGCACCGTTTATTACAGCTGTATCGAAACCAAACAGCAATCCCCCCAGGGCGGCCACAAAGGTATAGAGATATAGTTTCCTGCTTTTTTTCAAATGATTGTCAATGATAATAAATGGTTACTCATTGCAGCCTATAGGTATCGATGGCATGATGTCCGATTTTTATTGATAAATCTCCGTCCAACCTCATTTCCCTGAGCGGTTCTTCGATAAGACTTGTATAATCCAATTTTTTTATCTTTTTAAATGATCCCAGTATCACCTGGCTGTCCTGTCCTTCCATTTCAACCAGCCGTACAACAGCAAACGGCCCATCCTCTGCTTTTTTTAAGGCTGTGATCATCACATTAGATTGATCGAGATTTAAAAAACTGTTTTCTTCAGGCAGATTAGCCCTCTGATATGGATCCGGTGCCACAACGGTGAGCAATGCCTCATTGGCCTGTATCCCCGATCTGAAACCTTCACGCCAGTCCGGGCGTGTGGAGGTCAGGGAAAACATGAACGAATGGTCACCCGTCTGAAGATAATCGTTCCCTTCCCAATGGCAACTTTTCCTGGAAGCCAGCAGGATCGGCTGTAACACCGGGTATGATACAGGATTATCTGTCGGATCGGCATAATCAGCCGCAGCCACTGAGGAACTCAATATAACGTTAACCTCATCATCATAGGCGCCAATCCAGTTAAGGATCCCCCTGGGCCGTGTATCCCTGCAGGGATACATGTATCTTTCGCCTGCACTGCCTTCCATTTCATCCCTGCCTACCTCCAGAACCCCGTATGGCACTTCATAAGCCACCTGCCCATCTTCCATATTCAGGGGAAGGGCAAACCTGTATTCGCGGTACAATATCCCTTCCCAATTAAGTAAATCGGTTTTAAAATCGATCCTTTTGATGTCATGATAAATAATTATTTCCTGTTCCACCACAGCATTCCGCACCGGTTGCCGCATTTTGAAGGATGTAAAAACAGGACCATCGTGAATCATTTCCCAGTCTGTCGCATAATTACCCGTTTTATCAAATCCTTCCATGTCAGGCTGCTGCACATCGGCAAACTCTCCTGCCCCGTTTCCCACCGATCGCATGGTAAATATTTCACCGGCCCTGAATTTGGAGGCATCGATCAATTCCTTTTCCAATTCCTTATCGTAGATACCCGTCAATCCTCCATCCCCGAATTCAACCCTGTAAAAATTATTTTCAAACGCTTGGCTTTTTTCCAGCCTGGAAATATCCGCCGGCGGTCCGGCTGAATAATAATAGGTAGTGTACCCGATCGAGGGGACAGACCTGGCGATGAAATATATTTCTGCCGTTTTAAGTGATCCGTCCAGGTGCAGTTCCTTCTCCCTGATCTGAACAGGGATCTCACCCCCCCGCGCATCCTTCATTATTACACCGGCTGTTTCACCCGGGTCGAAATTTATCCTGGCGTTTGCCAAATCTGTCCGGGACCAGGACAGGCTGTTGAAAACGACCAGGGGGACACCTTTATCAGGATCTGTTTTGATTTCTGATGAGATTTCATAAAGTGTCCTGTTTAAAATCCGTTTCCCCTCAGCCCTGGCAAATTGAAATTTCTGCAGAAAAAGGTGGTCCGTTATCTCGCCGTTTTTCCCGCCCCAGCCATGGTCCGGATAAATTTTGGCTTCCCAGGCCTGTTTCAGCTCCGTTTCCGGATAATTCTTGAAACTTCCATCGATCCATGCATTGGCGGTAGCGAATTTCTCTGCCTGGGTCAGCAGAATATCCCCCTCCCGGCTGGCCTTCAATGCCTGCTGATGGGAAGGTCCATGAATGTATAACCAGACGGCTGGTCTTTCTCCCCGGATGGAGGGTAAATCCTTCACGCCGGCAGTCATTGCCCGGAAAAACTCATCGCCGGAGGTTATTCTAAATTCCGGTAATGAAACAGAAACAAAATCACCCTGCTCATTCTGAAGTTCCTTGATTTTTTCCCATCGATCGATCATGGGGGAATAATCCACTGCCGGGCTCATATCCCAGTCGGAAAGCAGGGGAATGGCAGCACCGGATGAATTTCCAGTATAATACTTTCCCCAGTAAAGGGAAGATGATCCTATGTATTGTGCCGCCTCGTAAAAATTTTTCTGAAGGGCTGTGAAAGCATCGGCATAATGACCCGGAGAAAAGGCGGTGATAAAGGATCCGTCGGGACTGTACCACCGGTAAAAGCCTTTTTCAAAGCGGCTCATCATCAGATAATCCGTCCCGGCTTTTTTCATGATCTGGGGCATCTGCAGGGTACGTCCGGGAACGTCCATGTTCCAGTATATTTTTGCCTGATAATCAAATTCTTCTTTCAGCCATTTCGCACCGAAATAAAACTGCCGGGCCAATGATTCACCGGAATACATCTCCTCGTATGGCTGAATGAAGGTGGATCCGCACGATATCCGGCCGTCGGCAAGCATCTGTTGTATTAATTCCTTTTTTTCAGGATGACGCAGGATATATTCCTTAATCATCAGGGCATCTTCCACATCAAAACGGTAATCCGGATTTTTGGAAGCAAGATCGAAAAGCGGGGTCAGCAGCATGGTATCCCGTTCCAGCATACATTTCTCCGGCGAATCCATCCAGGCAATATCCTGATGGCTTGAATTCATCAGATAGATCCTGCCGTGTGAAAGATCAGATTCGGAGAGGGCAAACAGGCTTTGAATTGTTTTGGGATTGTAGGTCCTTTTTGCCTCTATGAAGATATTTCCTGATTCATCGGTTTTCTGACCGTTCTCAATAATTGCCATGGAAAGGAGTTTCGATGAAGACCCGGGCTTACCCAGGGATTCCACCACCACGATTTCACCGTTCACATCCTTCACAACAAATGGTTTCCCGAAAACTTTTTCGGGAAGTGAAAAATGCCCGGCCGCCTTGCTGCCTTCCATTCGGGTGGTAACAGATCCATTCACATTGCCCGCTGTATAGGACAGGGATTCGCCGGCAAACAATGCCGGGCCATTGACTGAAACTTCATACCTGCCCCCTCCCTTCTGCAGGTTTAAAGTAAGCCATTTATCATATATAACAGATTTCTGAAGAAAATCTGCAGCATCCGGTGCCTTATAGACAATGATCCAGGCATTTGATCCGGCCGCTTCTCCAGTTATTCTGATATTCTGTGGCTGACCAGGCACCAGCCATGAGCGGGGAGCTTTCAAAGTCATGTATCCATGTGCATCCCCGTTATGATCAATTTCCACAGTGAAGAACTGGAGGGTCCCTCCTTCCTCATGTTCAATTGTCCAATCGGGATTTTCACTGGTGGGGATGATAAACCGTTTTATTCCGTTCAGGTAAAGATCGAACCGGTTTTTCGTTGGGGTAATATCCATGGCGGCAATCCACAGGAAACCCGTAAAATTTTCGGAGGTATTTTCCTCAACCGGAGCCGTTATCCATTCTATTAACATTTTCCCATCGGTTGCCCTGGTCAGAAGACATTCAGAAACATCAGAACGGAAGGAATGATATTTAAAATCATTCGATCCGGTACTGGCCATGAACCCTTCCCTGTAAATCCTTGTCTGATTCACAAAATCGAACAATTTCTTTACCGATTCATCTGTTTCCTGGGAAAATCCCAAAAAGCCGGTTGAAATCAACAGCATGTTGAGGATTAATTTCATTTTATATCCATTAAAAAGTCAATGCTAAAATAAATAGAATGATCCGGATTACATGATCGTCAAATTAATAATTCCAGAATTTTATATTAACCGATCAAACGTTATCTTGCCGCCGGAAAAATTGACTACATGCAAAATCTCGAAAAAAGAATTCTACTGGTCGGGTTGGCTTTGATTGCTTCATTGGGCGGATTTCTTTTCGGATACGACACGGCCGTGATTTCAGGCACCCTGGCACTTGTGAGGAGCCAGTTTGAACTCAATGCGGGAATGGAAGGCTGGTATGTAAGTTCAGCGCTGGTAGGATGTATCATCGGCGTATCAGGTGCCGGTTGGCTCAGTGACCGGTATGGCAGAAAAATGGTGTTGTTGCTGACAGGGGCTCTGTTTTCTATATCTGCTATCGGATGTGCACTTTCAACCTCCTTCACCATGCTTGTCTGGTACCGCTGGATCGGAGGCGTCGGGGTGGGCATTGCCAGCATGCTGTCCCCCTTGTATATTTCAGAAATTTCCCCACCTTCCATCAGGGGAAGATTGGTCACCCTCTACCAGTTTGCCATAGCCATTGGCATATTGAGTTCCTATTTTGTCAATGCCTGGTTATTAAAGACATCTGCGCTTCCCGGATTTTCCTCACTGCCCAGAATGAACCTGGTATTCAAGGAGGAGGTCTGGCGGGGCATGCTTGGGATGGAGGCTATTCCTGCCATTGGTTTTTTTCTGCTGATCTTATTTATACCCAGAAGTCCCAGGTGGCTGGTGGTAAAAGGTCAGAAAGAAAAGGCAAGGAAGATACTGGTAAGGCTTACCAGCCATGAGGTAGCCGACAGGGAGATCAGGGAGATCGAGGAAACTCTGGCAATGGAACAGGGCTCCTGGAGATTATTACTGGAACCCGGCATTAAGATGGCTGTATTCATCGGAATAGCCCTTGCTGTTTTGCAGCAATTCACCGGGATCGACGCCATCATTTATTATGGCCCACGCATTTTCGAGGAAGCCGGTTTCGCTATGAGCGAGGCACTTGGCGGGCAGGTGGTGATCGGCATCATCAATGTGACCTTCACGGTAATTGCCATTTTTACGATCGATACGCTGGGGCGGAAAAGGCTGTTGCTGCTGGGAACATCAGGGATGTTTCTTACGCTCATCCTCATCGGATTTCTGTTTACCGCAGGGAGAGCCCAGGGAATGCTGCTGCTGAGTCTGGTGCTTGTTTTTATTGCCTGTTTTGCGTTTTCACTCGGACCGGTGGTCTGGGTACTCCTTTCCGAAATCTATCCCAACCGCATCCGGGGAAGGGCGATGTCAATCGCTACCATCGCAGTCTGGATAGGCACCGCCACCATTGGACAACTGATCCCGCTTTCACTGGATAACCTGGGTCCCCATTT
>JAGTVG010000220.1 GCA_018224645.1 Cyclobacteriaceae bacterium | reverse complement strand
GCAGAAGGATATCGAACTGATCGAACTTAACGAGGCCTTTGCCGCACAATCACTGGCTGTTATCCGTACACTCGGACTCGATGAGGAAATCGTCAATGTCAATGGAGGCGCCATAGCCCTTGGCCATCCGCTGGGTTGTACCGGGGCCAAACTTACCGTACAACTCATGGGTGAAATGAAAAGAAGAAAACAGAAATATGGGATGGTGACCGCCTGTGTTGGCGGCGGACAGGGTGTTGCCGGGATTTTTGAATTGTTGAATTAAAAGTATAACCGATGACAGTCATAACAAAAAGCGGAATGCGGAAAGGCGGGGACTTCCTGATCGAAGAAACCCCGGCCGGGGAAATATTCACCCCGGAAGAATGGAATGAGGAACAGAAAATGATTGCACAATCATGCAGGGATTTCCTGCAAATGGAAGTTTTTCCGAAACTTGACAAGCTTGATTCGATGGAATATCCGGACCTGATGCCTTCATTGCTGAAGAAATGCGGTCAGCTGGGATTATTGGGCACCTCACTGCCGGAAAAATACGGAGGATTCGGGATGGACTTCATCACTAACCTTTTGATCGATGAAGCATTCGGCAGCGGGCATTCATTCATTGTCTCCTATGCCGCACATACGGGGATCGGGACTACTCCGATATTATATTTCGGCACCGAAGAACAGAAATCAAGATATCTGCCGGATCTGGCCTCAGGGAAAAAGCTCGCTGCCTATTGCCTGACCGAACCTGATGCAGGCTCGGATGCGAGGGCGGGAAGGACACGCGCCAGGCTCGACCGGGACAGGAAAAATTATATCCTTAGCGGTCAGAAAATGTGGATCACCAACGGTGGTTTTGCGGACATACTCATCGTTTTTGCAAAAATTGATGACGATGAGGATCTCTCCGCCTTCATCGTGGAAAGTGATGCAGAAGGGATCTACATGAACGAGGAAGAGAAAAAAATGGGTATCAAGGGATCCTCGACCCGGCAGATCTATTTTAATGATTGCCGCGTACCGGTAAGAAATCAGCTGGGAGAACGAGGAAAAGGTTTCAAAATGGCCCTGAATATCCTCAATATCGGGCGGATTAAACTTGCCGCCGCGACACTTGGAGGGGCAAAGTTGGCCCTGCGAAAATCAATCCAATATGCGGGGGACCGTAAACAGTTCGGGAAAACCATCGGATCATTCGGGATCATAAAGCATAAACTCGGCAGCATGGCCGCAAGGCTTTATGCCACCGAGTCCGCTTTGTACAGGACAGGTCATCAGATTGAAAAAAACCTTCATGAAATTCTGGAAGACAAGCCGGAGGATACCGCTGCCAGAATGAAAGCCATCGGGGAATTTGCTGTTGAATGCGCGATTCTTAAAGTACATGGCTCGGAGATGGGGGATTTCATGGTGGATGAATCTGTGCAGATCCATGGAGGAATGGGCTTCTCAGCCGATGGTCCTGTTGAAAGGGGGTACAGGGATTCGAGGATCAACCGGATCTTTGAAGGCACCAATGAGATCAACCGGATGGTGATCATTGATATGTTATTGAAAAAAGCATTCCAGGGTCATCTTGACCTGATGTCCTCCGCCCTGCAGATCCAGAAGGAATTGACATCGATCCCGGATACACGCCAAAGCCGGGATCAGGATTTTCTATCTGCCGAAAAAGATCTGCTGGCCAATCTTAAAAAAACAACCCTGATGATTGCCGGAGCAGCTGTGAATAAACTTATGCACCGGCTGAAGGAGGAACAGGAAATATTGATGCATCTCGCCGACATGGTCATCGAGATCTACGTGGCTGAATCGGGGCTTCTGAGGGCTGAAAAAAATCTTTACGGCGAAGAAAAAAATACACCCCAGCTCACCCTGGCCAGGATCTGTCTGTATCATGCCCTGGAAATTGTTTCCAGGTCTGCCCGGGAGGCTATTTATGGGTTTTCGGAGGGCGATGAACAGCGGATGCTGCTCCTTGGCCTGAAACGGTTCACCCGGCATGAACCCTTTAACCTCAAGGAGGCGCGCCGGGAAATCGCCGGTCTGATGCTGGAGAGAAAGGGTTATCCTGCCGAAGACCTGTAGATCCGGGAAACTTATCAGATCAGCGGAATCCGGAAATGAACACTGCTTCGCCTTGATCCGGATCCCTCCTGAATGGCATAGGACATGTTGTTTTTATTGATATTCCTTTACATTCTGCCCTTTATTACGGTATCATGAACAGAATCTTCAATGAACATTGGAGATTATATCATTGAATTATACCTCCCTTTTGAAGTTTCCTGAATGACAGTAAGGAATAAGGGACGGAAAAGAAAAACCAGGAAGCCTCCATTGGTGTACTTTTCAATTTCATTCAGAAGGAAATTTTCCCGATTCCTGCCATTCGAATTCCAGATCAAAAGGGCAGATGATCCGGCGGCGCATACCTTTCCACCTAAATGATTTATTATTTATTATCCGGTAAGATCTCAGGATAACTTTTCGCCCACCATATCGAGTAATTTTTTGGTGGCCATGATCCCCTTATCCTCGGGCATGCTTCCTTCGAATTCTATGCCTACATGACCAGTATATCCGGCTTCCTTCACGATCCCGAGAAGCTTGAAATAATCCATGGTCTTTTCATGACCATTTTCATCAAAATCGTAAGATTTTGCACTCACACCTTTGGCATATGGCATCAGCATCCTGGTCCCCTCATACCGGTCGAATTCCTCATGGCATTTCCGCTGGTTATTTTCATAGGTCGCTTTTATACAGAAATTCCCGAAATCAGGAAGCGTACCGCAATAGGGATTATTCACCTCCCTCATCACAGTCGATAACCAGTTGGCGTCGGAAGAAAATCCGCCGTGGTTTTCAACGATGATATTGATCCCGGCTTTCTCTCCATATTTTGCCAGCCGGCCCAGTCCTTCAATGGCCGCTGCCTGCGCTTCTTCGTAGGTTCCCTGTCCGGCAGCATTGACCCTGATGGAATGGCAGCCAAGAAACTTGGCGGCATCCACCCATTTATAATGGTTTTCGACCGCTTCTTTTCGCTTTTTCTTATCCGCGTCGGCCAGCTGTCCCTCCCCATCGATCATGATCAGTACGCTCGTAACACCGAGATCGCTGCAGCGCTGTTTCAATTCAGCGAGATAGGTTGAATCCTCAGCCTTATCCTTAAAAAACTGATTGACATATTCAATGGCGTCGATGCCGAAATCATTTTTGGCTTTTCTGGGGAATTCCATATTGGACAGTTCACCGGCGAACAGGGTCTTATGCAATGACCACTCAGCAAGGGAAATCTTGAAAAACATATCTCCGGAGGTTTTACCAATGGTAAGTCCCAGGGGAGCGACCGACAATAAACCCAGACCAGCCGTGGTCTTTAAAAATTTTCTTCTTGATTCAGTACTCATGATCGTGTTTTTAAGATGAATTTAAAGTTAAATTTAGTCCTTCCGCATTAGCCAATTTCCTTTGAAATCGATTAATTTCGTCCTCAAATATACCCGAAACATGGAATTAATTGAGGTAAAAGATAAGAAAAACGCTCAGAAATTCATTGAACTCCCGCTGAAGATCTACGCGGATTACCCGAACTGGATCCGGCCGCTTGACAAGGATGTCGAACATGTTTTTCATCCTGAAACGAATAAACATTTCCGCCATGGCGAATGCACGCGATGGATCCTGACAAATGACCGGCAGGAAGTCATCGGAAGGGTTGCGGCATTCATCAACCGTAAAACAGTCAGCAAAGACAATGACCAGCCTACCGGCGGAATGGGATTTTTCGAATGCGTCAACGACCAGCAGGCAGCCTTTATCCTCTTTGACCAATGTAAAAAATGGCTGTCGGAAAGAGGCATGGAAGCCATGGACGGCCCCATCAATTTTGGCGACCGGAATGAATGGTGGGGATTGCTTGTGGATGGTTTTGACCGCGAGCCGAATTACCAGATCAATTATCATCCGCCTTATTATGCCAGTCTATTCGAAGCATATGGATTTAAAACCTATTTTGAACAATATACTTTCGGGCGGAAAGTAAAAGATGCCCTTTCACCAAAACTTTATGAAAAGGCCAACCGGATCGCAAAAAATCCCAAATACCGGTTTACCACCCTCGATCTCAAAAAGCTGGACAAGTATACGGAGTATTTTCATGTCATTTATAACAAAGCCTGGTCAAGCCATAAAGGGGTGCCTGCGCTTTCCATGCAACAGGCGAGGCTTGTGATGAAACAATTAAAGCCTATTCTGGATCCGGATATTATGTATTTCGGATTTTACGAGGAGGATCCGGTGGCCTTCTTTATCTGCATACCCGAAGTAAACCAGATTTTCAAGCATGTAAATGGAAAAATGAACCTGCCCGGTAAATTAAAATTCCTCTATTACAGGTGGAGAAAGACGAATAAAAAATTCACAGGGATCGTATTCGGGATCATCCCCGAGCACCAGGGTAAAGGGGTGGAAGGAGCGATCATTCTGCATTCAAGTCATGTGTTGGAGGAGCTCAATGACCGCTATGTGGATTTTGAAATGAACTGGATCGGGGATTTCAACCCGAAGATGATCCATATGGTGGAACAGGTTGGCGTTTCCAAATATAAGGTGCACAAGACCTACCGTAAACTCTTTGATGAAAGCCGTCCGTTCAAACGCCACCCCGTCATGAACTGACTCAGCACATTTTCACGTAACTTCCCAGCCACTTGGTGGTGCTTTTATACTTAGTGATGATCTGGCGCACGTTTTCATCATCGATATGGCCATCAAAATCAATATAGAAGAAATACTTGAACTGTTTCCCTGTTTTGGCCGGACGGCTTTCAATCTTGGTCAGATTGATCCTGGCATGATAAAAATCCTGCAGGAAATTTACCAGCGCACCGGGTTCGTCAGCCAGCCGGGTAAGGATGCTGGTTTTATCCATCGGACCTTTCTGGTTTTTGATATCTTTCCCGATGATGAGAAAACGGGTGAAATTATCCTGCGAATCTTCTATGTTGTGGAACAGGACAGGTAGCCCGTAGGTTTTTGCGGCAATCACGGAACAGATAGCCGCCCCCCCGCTGTCTTCCAGCGCCAGTTTCACCGCCTTTGAGGTTGAATTGACGGGGACCAGCTCAACTTTCTGTTCTGAAAAGGTATTATCGATAAAGTTCTTGCACTGCCTGAACGCGATATCCCTTGAATAGATCCTTCTGATCGAATCCACCCGGTCAAGGAGTGTGGCAAAGGCAAAAGTGATGGACAACGGGATCTCGGCAACAATATTCAGGTCATATTCACCGAGGTTGTCGATGGTCTCATTCACCACACCTTCCTGGTTGTTTTCAAGCGGAACCACACCAAATTTTGCCCTTTCCGCATGGATGGCCTCAAATACTGAATGAATGGTGCTTAAAGGAAGATATTCGCTCATGGCACCGAATCTGCTTTCGGCCGCCTGATGGGTAAAACTACCTTCCGGTCCCAGGTAGGCTATCTTTTCAGGAAGTTCGATATTCCTGCTGATCGCAAAAATTTCAAGGAAAATGGCCTCAATGGCTGCCCGGCTCAGGAGTCCCAGTTTTTCCCGGCTGAGTCTGTGCAGCCGGTCGATGATCATTTTTTCCCTTTCCGGCCGGTAAATGGTCTCTTTTCCTGAACTTTTTATGCTGCCGATCTTTTTTACGAACTTCATCCGCTCGTTGAGCAGGTCGAGGATCTGATCGTCCAGCTTGTCGATCTGATTTCTATGTTCTTCGAGGTTCAATGATAATTTTTTATTATTTCAATTATTTTCTGCAGGTCTGATCTTTCCCAGACCATTGATTACGGTATTTACATGCGGCGGATTTCCTTCATAACGGATGCCGCCTACCCCTTCTATGCTGGCCTCAAGGTTTTCAGTCACATTTACCTCCGCACCGCCGAGGCCGCTTACCACCACCTTGCAGGATCTGCTCTCCAGGTCAAAGGCCTTTACACTGCCCGCCCCTGAAAGGTTCAGATCCAGTTTCTCCGATTCCCCCGCAATTTTAATGATACCTGCACCGCTTAAATCTGCCTTGAGAAACCCGGTCCTTACCCTGATATCGATCATGCCGGCACCATCCATTCTCAGATCGAGTTCCTTTTCCTCGATATATCCTTCATTCTGGATCATGGCCGCCCCCGTTACCCTCAATTCTTCCAAGTGATCGTATTCGATGATAGCCTTTATCTTATTTCTACTGATGAGTTTTTTCTGTTGTATGATGGCCATCTGCCCGTTTCGCACATCCACTTCAATGAATTCATGCAGATTTTCATCCGTTATGATCCTGACCCCGTTCTTTTCTGAGGGTACCAGGGTTACGTCAAAATTCCCGCCGATTCGGACACGCGAAAAATCCGGAACTTCCTCATACCTGTCCTGTGTGCTCCCATTGCCCTTCTCAAAATCTTCCAGGAAATTGCATGAGACAAGAACAGCACTGATGGAACCCCAGCAGAGGAAAAAATATACGGCCGCTTTCATAATGACAAAATTGATAAATTAAATAAGGCAATGAAAGAAATAATTCATTGATTAGATCTGATTTACGTGAAAACGTAAATATAATTGTGAATATAGAACTCTTGCCTTAATTTTGGGGCTTTTCCAGTCAACTTTATATTATGCAACAAGATCATATCATATTTGATTTAATCAAGAAGGAACGAACCCGGCAGGAATCCGGACTTGAACTGATCGCTTCTGAAAATTTTGTTTCCCAACAGGTACTGGATGCCATGGGTACTGTTCTGACCAACAAATATGCGGAAGGATTACCCGGAAAAAGATATTACGGCGGTTGCGAAGTGGTTGATGAGATCGAAACACTGGCCATTGACCGGATCAGGGAATTGTTTGGGGCTGAATGGGCCAATGTTCAGCCTCATTCCGGTGCCCAGGCCAACGCTGCCGTGATGCTTGCCCTGTTAAAACCTGGCGATAAGATCCTGGGCTTTGACCTGTCCCATGGAGGCCATCTGACGCATGGTTCACCCGTGAATTTTTCCGGGAAGTTATACCAGCCTGCCTTTTATGGTGTTGATAAAAACACTGGCAGGATCGACTGGGATGAGGTAGGGAGGATTGCAGCCAGGGAAAAACCGAAATTGATCATCTGTGGAGCCTCCGCGTACAGCAGAGACTGGAATTATAAACAATTAAGGGAAATTGCCGATACCAATCAGGCATTGCTGATGGCGGATATTGCCCATCCGGCAGGATTTATCGCCCGGAAGATCCTGGAAGACCCGCTGAAATACTGTCATGTGGTCACCACCACAACCCATAAGACCTTACGCGGACCCCGGGGAGGCCTGATCATGATGGGAAAGGATTTTGAAAATCCATTCGGGTTAAAAACACCCAAGGGAAAAATAAGGATGATGTCTTCCCTGCTTGATTCCGGGGTTTTTCCCGGCACCCAGGGAGGTCCGCTTGAACATGTGATCGCCGCCAAGGCTGTGGCATTCCAGGAAGCCCTCTCGGATGATTTCCTGAAATATATCCGGCAGGTTCAGAAGAATGCCCGGAAAATGGCAGAACAATTCATGAAAAAGGGATATAAGATCATTTCGGACGGAACCGACAATCATCTGATGCTTATCGACCTGAGATCCCGGGATCTGAACGGGAAACAGGCGGAGGATGCACTGATCCGGGCGGATATCACCATCAATAAAAATATGGTTCCTTTTGATGATAAATCTCCCTTCGTAACCTCCGGAATGCGCCTGGGTACCGCTGCGGTTACCACAAGAGGCCTTCTTGAAGATGATATGATAAAAATTGTTGAATTGATTGATCAGGTTTTGTCCAATATTGACCGGGAAGGATTAATTTTGGATGTTAAAAAAGAAGTGAACGACTGGATGTCACAATATCCGTTGTTCAAATAAGGCTGTGGCTGTAGAATTCGTGGCTGAAACTGAAGAAAAGGTGGCTGATACCGAAGAAAAGGAGATGTCATTCCTCGACCATCTCGAGGAATTGAGATGGCATATCATCAGGTCGTTGATATCAATCATGGTTTTTGCGATTGCTGCTTTCCTGGCAAAAAAGATTGTTTTTCACGGGATCATCCTGGCACCTTCCAGAACGGATTTCTGGACATACAGGATCCTTTGCAAGGTAAGTGAACTCATCAATACCTCTGCCCTCTGTATCGAAGAACTTCCTTTTATCATCCAGAGCAGGCAGATGACCGGCCAGTTTACCATGCACCTCACCTCCTCCTTTGTGATCGGGCTGATCCTGGCCTTTCCCTATGCATTCTGGGAAATGTGGCGTTTTATAAGTCCCGGTTTGTACAGCAAGGAAAAAAAGATTGCACGGGGTTCCGTATTTTTTGTTTCCCTGCTTTTCGGGATTGGAATATTGTTCGGTTATTTCATAGTGAGCCCGATTTCCATCAATTTCCTCAGCAATTACCAGCTCGATCCAAGCATTAGCAATGAATTCGACATTATTTCCTACGTTTCTACCCTTACCATGCTTGTACTGGCCTGCGGCCTCATGTTCCAGTTGCCGATCATTGTCTACTTCTTAACCAAAGCCGGAATTGTGACCCCCGGTTTCATGCGTACATACCGCAAACATGCCATAATCGTTATTCTGGTGATATCGGCCATCATCACTCCGCCTGATATTGTAAGCCAGATTTTAATTGCCTTACCATTGATTGTACTTTATGAAATCAGTATTTTTATATCTAAAAATGTGATTAAAAACGATCCTGATCTCTTATTACTTGAAGATTGAATATGATCTATAAAATTGCCATCGGCGGTGACCATGCGGGATTCGAGCTAAAGGAAAAGATAAAAAAATTGCTCGATGAAAGGGGTCATCTCATAGAAGATTACGGACCCTATACGGATAAGGCCGTTGATTATCCTGACTTTGTTCATCCGGTAGCCACCGCAATCGAAAAGAATGAATTCGACTTCGGGATTTTGATCTGCGGAAGCGGAAACGGTGTGGCCATGACGGCCAATAAACACCAGGGGATCCGTGCTGCTGTTTGCTGGAATGAAATGCTGGCTAAACTGGCCAGGTCCCATAACGATGCCAATATCCTCTGCCTGGCTGGAAGATTCATTGATTACGAACTGGCAAAAGAAATAGTACACATATTCCTTTCCACGGGATTCGACGGTGGCAGACATGCCACCAGGATCAACAAAATACCCTGCGCCTGATCTACATCAACAGGTAAACCTGATCATTCAGCTTTTTATATTTATGAGATAACTGAGGTATTTTATTGAAGATCTTTTCCACCCAGACATCCTTGTCGATCAGTACTTCGGGCATATCCGATGAAAAATTATTGAAGAATTTGATCACCCGTTCATAATTGTCCATTTCCTCTATCTGGTGACGGGCAATTTCCCAGGAAAGATAGGGTGTCGCAAGTTCATTCCGGTAATATTCCCCACGGTGATCCCCCAGAACCAGTACCTTTTTGTCTTTCAGGCTGATCGGCAATTCAACTGGTTTATACCGCTGTTCGGCAATGTTTATCAGCTCCGGAAGTTCAGTTTTATCATAGGATAGGAGAAAATTCTGACTCACCATGTAAACGGCAAACAAAAGGAATATTAATTCCGCAAGCCAGGTTTTCCTGAACATTAAAAAAAAATGCGTAATAAAAAATGATAACGCCGGGATCAGCATCACAAGCACATGGGAGGATTGATGATAATCGAAAAAGATCATGACGAAGCCAACCAAGATCATGATCAGCATAAAATTCTGAAGCCTTATCTGGTAGTTGATAAAGGCCCTTGCCTTCAGGATCTTAATAAATGACATGAACAGCAATAGGATTGGCAGGGCCAGCAATAAAACAATGGATCTCCAGGATAAAAGGATCTGGTTAGCGGAGGGAAAGATCAGGTATTTAAGGATATAGTTTAAATCGGCCTGCTGATCGAACCAGTAATATTTCAGCCACACCAGCAAAAATGGCAGCATAAAACCTACGAGGATCAGAAAATAACGCCTGAAAATGGTGTTGGTATAAAATACGAATGCAAGGATCGTGGACAAAAGGACCAGGTAACTCAAAGGATAGAACAGCATGGCAATGCCGATATAAAGGCCGATTTTCAGGACCATCCAGTCCTGTTTCCTCCTTCCTTCAATCTGCTGAAACGTCAGATCGAAAGCGAACAGGATAAATGTCAGGGACATCAGCTGGGGGGATAACAACGCGATATCGGGGATCCCCATCATCAGTAATGCATAAACAGCCGCCGGTACGTAGGTATTCTGGTTATAGGCCTTGCTCTGGATCAGTATGACATTGAATACAAGGGCCTGAAAAAATATCAGAAGCAGCCCGATGATACGGTAGATAAAATAATTACCCGGTAATAACTCGGATAAAAGCCAGTAAACAAGGGAGGACAGAATGCCCGTGTTATGATATACATCCACATACAGGATCTTTCCATTCGCCAGTTCCCTTCCCAATACCTGCCATTCTATTTCCGGGATGGTAATGAAAAGATCTGAAAAATAAAACGGCAATTGAACGGCTATCAGGAATAACAGCACAATGATCAGCCTGTAAGGGTCGTTAATTTTAAAAATACTTAACAACTGCCATTTATTTTAAACGGACAAAGGTAGTAAAATATAAGAGCTTAAATTGCAGATAATTTTATTATATACGTATATAATTCAGATATTTGTACTGCTATGCAGGAAAGTAAAAGACAACAGAAGATATCAAGGCTCATTCAGCGTGATCTAGGCGAAATATTTCAGAAAGATACGAAGGGTTATTTCAGCGAAGCCTTTATTACGGTCACCCAGGTCAGGATGTCAGCGGATCTCAGCCTGGCAAAAATATACCTGAGCCTGATGATGGTCCGGGATAAGGAGTCATTCATTCAGAAATTGAGTGAAAAAAAAGGCCTTGTCAGGCGACTGCTTGGAGAACGAATCGGCAAAAAAATTAGAATGGTACCTGATCTGAATTTTTATCTTGATGACAGCGCGGAATATGCCGATCATATCGAACATATTCTGAAAAATCTGCATATTCCACCAGAAGACCCAAGCGAATAAATTGAATCTTGCACTTCGCATAGCCAGGAAATATTTCTTTTCGAAAAAAAAGAAGAATTTTATCAATGTCATTTCTATCATTTCAATGACGGGCGTTGCGGTCGGTACCATGGCCCTGGTCATCGTACTGTCCGTATTCAATGGCCTGGAAGATTTTATCAGATCCCTCTATGGTTCCTTCGATCCTGATATCGAAATTGTTTCCCGGCAGGGAAAATCATTCGTTCTGGAAGATCAGATGATGGAGAGGATTGCTTCAATTTCCGGAATTGGCAATGTGGTGAAGGTAATTGAAGATAATGCATACGTCAAATACCGGGATTCAGAGATGGTCGTGAAATTAAAAGGGGTTGACGGTAATTTTTTAGAAGACAGCCGCCTGGGGAAAAATATTGTGGAGGGGGAATTATTCCTTGAAAGGGACCAGAAAATGTATGCAGTGCTGGGAAGGGGGGTTCAGTATACATTGAACGTAAACCATTTAAACGATGTCTATCCCCTCCAGATATATTATCCGAGAAGAAGGTACAGTCCTGGCATAAACCCGGCACAATCCATCAACAGATCGAATATCATGATCTCGGGAATATTTGCCATCGAGAAACAATTTGATCTTAATTACATCATTGTTCCCCTCGAATTCGCAAGGAACCTGATGGATTACGACAATCATATCACCTCGGTCGAAGTGATGGTCGGCAATATCTCAAGTATATCAGAAGTAAAATCCAGGCTGAAGGAAACATTGGGTGAAAATTATCATGTGCTGGACAGCGATGAGCAACATTCCACGCTGATAAAGGCCATTAAGATTGAAAAATTATTTGTATTTATTACCTTCTCCTTCATCATTGCAGTTTCTGCGATAAATATCTTCTTCTCGCTGACCATGCTGGCCATTGAAAAAAAGAAGGACATTGCCGTCCTTATCTCTGTAGGCGCAAGCAAAAAACTCATCCGGAGGATCTTTATCAATGAAGGAGCCATCATTGCCTTTACCGGAGCCTTTCTTGGTATGCTGACGGGCGTCCTTGTTCTTCTTGCACAACAGCAATTCGGATTGGTTTCCATGGGGATAGAAACCTCCGTGATCGATGCCTACCCGGTGAAGATGAGACTGAATGACTTTTTATTCACAGCGGTCACCATTATCCTGATAACTTTGTTTTTTAGTTCCAGGCCGGCGATAATTGCATCAAAATCGAATGTGATCGATAATTTATAGCCGGGAAAATTCCGGCAGGGAACCGAATTTTATGAAAAAACTGTTGACTATCCTGGTGCTTTTACATTTCGCAAACATCAGTTTTTCCCAGTTCAATGTTGGAATCAAGGCGGGGGCAACATTTTCAAACATCCTCTACGATCAAAAACCTTTTCAACAGAATAACGTCCAATCCCAGATCAGACCCGGGATCATGGGCGGTCTTACTTTTCAATTCATCCATCCCAAAAATAGCGGGATACAATTTGAGGTCCTGTATATTGAAAAAGGTTTTAACACGAAATATGATTCGATAAACAATACCCAGTATGAGCGTTCTATCGAATACATTTCAATTCCCTTCCTGATGCACGTTTCCTTTGGTAAAGAAAGCTACCAGATCAGCCTTATCCTCGGCCCCTATGTAAGTTATGCCATCAGCTCCGGCGAAGTGCTTACCGACGGTACGCAGGTAACCAGCCGGGCATACCAGTTTGATCCGGAAACTGATAACCGGTTTGAATTGGGATTGCAGGGAGGCATAGGAATAAGAAATGAATTCAGTTTCGGGATCATCGAGGTCCAGGGAAATATTTCTTTCACCTTCACCAGTCTGTACAGATGGGAATCCGTTAATCAGGATCCTGAAATGGACAGGTATTTCGAACTGCCTGAAATGGCACAAAGCCAGGTCTACCAGGTAGCCATTTCTTACTATTATCCGTTTTGACCGATTTACTTACATTCAATTAAAAAATGAAACATTGCACATAAGCCATGCTGATATACAATGTTTTATGAATAATCTACCTGATTGAAAATCCTTTCATGATGTAAGAATAACCCATAATCGTAATTTTCCCGGAACCATTCGATGGTGAGCTTCTCCTTCCTTACATGGCCCCAAAAAAATATATCAAACTTAATTTTATATTTAGGAAAAATTATAACACGGAGGTAATTATGAATGCAGCAATGAAAATTTTTGTAGAGATTCACAAGCCTATCCTGCCTGCTATAATTTTGGTGATCCTTTTGGCGTTAGCTTTATCCTAGAAGGCGGTTAATTCTATCTGCCTTCTTTCAGAACATTTAATAAATACTGGCCGTAACCACTTTTCTGTAGTGGTTGCGCCAGTTTTATTAAATCATTTTCATCAATGTACCCCATGCGGTAGGCGGTTTCTTCTATGCATCCGATTTTCAGGCCCTGCCTGTCTTCTATAACCTGTACAAAATTGGTCGCCAGCACCAGGGATTCGAATGTTCCGGTATCGAGCCATGCCGTACCCCTGTCAAGGACTGCGACAGTGAGTTTTTCCAGGTCAAGATAATGTTTATTGACATCGGTGATCTCCAATTCACCCCTTTTTGAAGGTTTTAAATTTTTTGAAATTTCCACCACCTCATTATCATAAAAGTAGAGTCCGGGCACGGCATAATTTGATTTAGGAATAAGGGGTTTTTCTTCGACGGACACCACCTTTTTCCATCGATCGAATTCAACCACGCCATACCTCTCCGGATCGTTCACATGGTATGCGAAAACAACGCCGCCGTCTGGATCATTATTTTCCTGCATTAATTCTTTCAATCCTGTACCATAAAAGATATTATCTCCCAGGATCAGGGCGCACTTATCGGATTTGATAAATTTTTCGCCGATAATGAATGCCTGGGCCAGCCCCTCCGGCCGTTCCTGTATTTCATAATGAAAACTGCAGCCATATTCCGAACCGTCACCGAGTAACCGTTCAAATTGCGGGAGATCACTGGGTGTCGAGATAATCAGGATCTCACGGATGCCTGCCATCATTAAAACCGAGAGGGGATAATAGATCATGGGTTTATCATAGATTGGCATCAATTGTTTACTGATGGCGAGGGTGATCGGATACAGTCTTGTTCCGGATCCTCCAGCAAGAATAATTCCTTTCATGGATTTGTACTGTTAATAAATGTT
>JAGTVG010000219.1 GCA_018224645.1 Cyclobacteriaceae bacterium | reverse complement strand
TGCCCCAGAAACTCCAGTGCCCATTAAAATATCCATAATAGGAAGACCAGGAGCCCACCACGGAAAAATCATCATTCTGCAGCCAGACATTATCCGATCCGGAAGCCTGACCTGCCTGAGTTTCAAACAATGATTCACTGTTATTCTCGGCATTGATGGAAAAGTTATCATTATAATCCTCCACCAGGCTCTTATCGGTGATTTTGTCAAACGCAGTAATTGCCTGGGAGTACAGGCTGTTATCACCGGTCCAGTTGCTTTTGAAGATCAAAGCTTTACCCAGATACCCGTTCGCCGAACTTTTTGTGGCCCGGCCGATGTTTGTTGCATCCCAGGAGGAAGGAAGCAATTGGGCAGCCTGGGTCAGATCCTCGATGGCCTGGTCCAGCAATTCAATTCCATCCGAACTTTCCGGGTTGATCTGATCCTGGGTATTGATCCGGTAGGTAACCACCGGAGCCGTACCCCAGTAATTCCACAACAGGAAGAATCCCCAGCCTCTCAGGAAATAGGCCTCACCCTTGTGCTGTTCCCTTATTGATGCATTGCTGTATGCAGATTCTTCCTTCCCTTCATCCTCAGCAATTTTTTCAAGCAGGACATTTGAGCGGTTCACAAGCAGATAGGCCACATCCCATTGCCTGTTGAGGTACCCATTGCCTGGCTGTAAAGTGCTGAATATTTCGAATGGCTGTGGACCTCCGCTGTTCGTGGTGGTCAGGTCATCCCCCGGCAATAGAAAGAAGGAATGATGATCTCCATTGGCACCTCCATATACAAAAAAATCAGCGATTTTTGCATAGGCGCCCATTAATGCCCGGTCAAAATCGACCTGCTCATCAAATATATCCGCTTCAGTATCACCCAGCGGCTGCAGGTCAAGGCTATCTTCATCACAGGCATTGCTGATAAACATGACCAGCAAAACAATTAAACTATATTTTAACGCTTTCATATTTCTGAATCTTTATTATCAAACTATTGTACATACTAAAATGTTGCGTTAACGCCAAATGTCCAGGTAACCGGGATCGGGAAATTGTCGTTTTCCGGATCGTTTCCTGACCATTTCGTAAATGTCAGCAGATTCGATCCGCTTACATATAAACGTACCCTGTCGATAAATCCTGCCGAAGTTAAAACGCTTGTTGGCAGGGAATAGCCTACGGTCACATTTCTTAACCGCATAAAACCAGCCCTTTCAACAAAACGATCTGAAAACCGGTTGTTACCGGCTGGATCGTTGAATATGGCCCTGGGGAGCGAATTCACTTTGTCATCCGGATCATACCGATGAGGGTTTTCAGGTGTCCAGCGGTTCAGTACATTTACCCACTGATTGATCCCGGTAGAACTCATGGAAACTCCCTTTGCCATCTCATTATTGTATTTGTAAACATCCCCGATCCCCTGGAAGAATACCGAAAGATCGAATCCTTTCCAGTTGGCCCCGATGGTAAATCCATAAAAATGTTTGGGAATCGTATTCCCGATATATGTCCTGTCATTCAAGTCAACAATGCTGTCAGGAAAGGGGGTGTAAAAATCATAACCGGCCTCTTTGTCCGGAGGACCGTTTACATCCCTGAAATAGAAATCTCCGGCATCCACAAGATCCGGTGTTCCCTGGCTGTCAGAATAAGTCTCCTGGTATTCCTCCACTTCTTCCTTTGACTGGAATATACCGCCAGCCTGGAATCCCCAGATATAATACAACGGATATCCTTCTTCAATTCTCACGGATGTTGTTGCACCGGGTACCTGTTCCGCACCGACGATAAATGGCTGGTTATTCCAGACTTCCAGGACTTCATTATCCACGGTCGTCATGTTACCGCTGAAGGAATATTGCAGATCGCCTATGGAACCATTATATCCGAGTTGGAATTCGAATCCCTGGTTAAGCACCTTTGCCACATTGATGATCGGGTTGCTGTAATTTCCCACACTGGCAGGGAACGAAACCGATTGCAGAATACCGTCGGTTACCCTGTTATAGTATTCCACGGTGGCGGTGATACGGTTGTTGAAAAATATTCCGTCAAAACCGAAGTTAGTGGTTGTGGTGGTTTCCCAGGAAAGGTCTTCTGTCGGGAAGTCCGGCAGGAACAATCCGTGATCAACAAATCCATAGGGATTTCCGCCACCGGATCCAAAGGAATACTCAGTCGCCCGGTTTACCCCTGATAAATACGCAAAGGCGGCTGTTTCCTGGTTACCAAGCTGTCCCCAGCCTGCCCTGATCTTCAGGTCATTGATCCAGGTGAGTCCACCCATGAAATTTTCTCCGCTGATCCTCCAGGCAAGTGCCACTGACGGAAAAGTACCCCACCTGTAATCCGGGGCAAACCTTGACGTTCCGTCCCTTCTAACCGTCACATCCGCATAATATTTACTGGCATAGTTATAACTTGCCCTTGCCATATAACCCTGGAGGGCATAACGGTCGGTCCATTCCCCGACCGTAGTATATTGTTCACTTTCAATAAATCCACGTTTTTCCTTGTCTTCCTGCGTGATATACTGGGAACTTGACTGGACAAAATTGAACCCGTAATTCTGGTTCATGGCATTCAGGGTCACATTGATGTTATGATCGCCGAACTGTTTGAGCCAGTCGACCGTCAGTTCCTGCACCAGATTATAGTTTTTTGAATCCCTGTAACGCTGGGAGCCGACTGAAGAAAGACCATCGGCAAGTGTATAAGGGTTGCCAGGTGTGATGTTGAACATATCACTGTTTACACTTGTCCACCCGGTACGACGGTTATAATACCAGTCGCCACTGATACCTCCCCTTATTTTCAACCCCTTGATCGGCTCGACCTGGATGTAGGCATTCCCGATATTCCGGAAGATCTGGTATTCGTTTTCATTGATCCTCTTATCCGTTCGTGCAAGATAATTGGATTCTGTTTCCTGTCCGTATTTCAACTGATAATCGACCGTATAGGGAGGGGCATCCGCATTGGATCCTCCAAACATCGGATGATCCGGATTCGGCGTGGTTACCGTATCCACCGTGGTTGCATATCCATACTTTTCCTCCACGGGACTGCCGATCGGATAATAATCATCCTCCAGCAGCTGCGGCTGCCATGGAGGAGCACTGACTGCCTGGGACAGGCTGTTTGCCTGGTCAAGTGCATTCACCATGGCAAAACGGTAGGTCACCCCTACTTCCACATAATCCGATACCTTGCTGGTTATGTTGGTAGCCAGTGAATACCTTTCCTGCCAGTTGGCCAGAATCGGGGCCTCCGTGAATGAATATCCTGTTGAAACATAATAATTCGTATTTTCATTGCCTCCGTATACGCGCGCGCTGGCATCAACCACACTTGCGGCGGCTCCCGATTTCAACATCGGTTGCTGCCAGTCGATGTTTGGCTTATCGCCAAGGTAAGCAGCATAATTCGCAGCATCAGTAGCATTGGGATCAAACACGGCCGGTAATGGCTGACTTGCATTGGCATTGTAGGATTCCTGGTATAAATTCACATACTCGTCCACCGGAAGCAGGTTGTATACGTTCGGGATTTTCTGAACTCCGTAACTATAGGCCATATCAACTTTCGGACGTCCTTCCTTTCCTTTCTTGGTGGTGATCAGGATCACGCCATTGGATGCCCTTACCCCGTAAATGGCAGCGGCTGAAGCATCCTTCAACACCGAAATGGATTCGATATCATCCGGGTTGATCATGGAAAGGATGTTCACCTGTCCACGGATATCCCGTACAACAGCTTGTCCCTGTTCAAAGCCCGACCCAAATTCCGTGATGGGTACGCCATCAATCACATACAACGGATCGGCAATTCCGAAGGTGGATACCCCCCGTATCCTGACGGTAGGTCTGTCGGTAGGCAATCCACTCGGGCTGGAAACCAGTACACCGGCCATTTTTCCCTGCATCGCGAGTTCAGGAGCCATCTGAACACTCCTCTCTATATCCTCCGCATCCACCGTGGAGATAGCCCCGGTGAGATCCTTTTTCTCACGGGTACCATAACCAATCACAACGATTTCCGATAACTCCGTGATATCCGACTGCATTGTCACGTCAATGACAGAACGGGAACCCACTTCGATCGACTGGGACTGATATCCCACCGAACTGAATGCCAGGGTCACACCCTCAGGAACCGATAATTTATAATTGCCATCGAGGTCGGTGATCGTCCCGGTTGTAGTCCCTGTGACGATAATGCTAACTCCGGGAATGGCAGAGCCATCTTCCCCTGAAGTAACTTTTCCGCTCACTGTCCTGTCTTGTGCGTGTAGTTGTCCAAAAACTAATAATAAAAACAATAACAGAAACAATTTTGCGAAACCTGATTGCTCGTAAAATTTTCTCATAACTAACTTTATGTTAAAGTGAAAAGAATTGATTTTATCCCATTTTAAACAATATTTCAAGTTAGATTTTTAACGATTTCAATGCAAAGTTTTAACTCAAAATCGGCCTCTAAAACCATCAGAATTACAATAGTTTCAAAAACATTCTGAAAATTGACCGGTAAATTAATTATTTATTAAATATAAGAAATTAAATTGTTAATTTTTGAAAAAATTCAATCCGGCTAAAATATGAAATCGGTAATTGACAATTCCAGGGAACATGCACATTTAATATTTTAATAAATATTATATTGAATTTATATGATATTCACAAATTTTTAATTATTTAACTTCCGCCAGGAAATATGAAAATTATACTGAATAATAAGCTATAATTGGCCTAGAATTGGTAATATATTTTTGACATAATTATTTAAAGAAATGTTCAAAAGTTAATTCTGTTTCCGGTTGTTTAAAATTCACCTTATATTCGTCAGGATTTTTTCTTCATCCATTGAAATTTTTTAACAATTGCTTCCGAAGATCAATAAATATCTGTTCAAAAGCATTTACTGGCTTACTGCCTTATTTTCATTTCTTTTTTTCATCATGGTCTGCCTGAATGTTTTCACCCGATATGTATTGAAAACCCCGATCCTTGTATCCATAGAATTGAGCAGGATCTTTTTCGTCTGGTCCTGTTTTTTTGCAGCTGGAATCACGCTGTATAAACAAGGACATATTGCCATATCCTTTATTACAGATCTGATTCCATCCCGGGGCAGAAGAATGATCGGTTTTATAACCGAAGCTTTGACGGTTGTTTTTTTTACCGGGATCCATGCCTGGTCGGTTGAAGTTGTGGTGAAAATATGGAAATCTGAATTTCCGGTCCTGGGCATCAGCCAGTCCTGGCTATATGTTCCCCTGGCCCTCATCTCATTCGTCATGCTCTTATTCAGTATTGAAAGGATGTTCAATGTCCTGAAAACAACCCATACCCAAATCTGATGCTCGGGGTCCTGATCATCAGCTTTATTGTCCTGGCGGTCTTTCGAATGCCGATCGCGATTGCTCTTGGATTTGCCACCCTGCTTGCCCTGTGGTTTTTCAGTGATATTCCCATGGCTGCCCTTCCCCATAAAATGGTCAATGGCATCGATTCCTATGTTTTTCTGGCCATACCCCTGTTTCTCATGGCTGGAAAACTGATGAATGCGGGGGGAATCACTGACAGGATATTCAGCTTTGCCAGGGTGATGGTCGGCGGGATACGGGGTGGCCTGGCCCATGCCAATGTGATTGCTTCCATTATTTTCGCCTGGATGTCCGGATCGGCCGTTGCTGCCGTTGGCGGTCTTGGTGAAATAGAATTGAAAGCCATGAAGGAAAATGGATTCGATACTGAATTTTCGGCCTCAGTCACCATTGCTGCCTCGGTACTCGGTCCGATCATTCCCCCGAGCATACCTTTTATTATATATGCTGCCATTTCGGAAAATTCGATCGGAAAACTATTCATGGCCGGGATCATTCCCGGGATGCTGCTGGCTGTGGCCCTGATGATCACCATTTACATCATCAGCGTGATGAGGAATTATCCGACAGATACAAGAAAAAGTTTTACCGAATTTTTTCATTCATTCAAAGCCGCAATCCTGCCTCTCCTGATGCCCGTGATCATGCTGGGAGGCATTGCCTCCGGTATATTCACGCCTACGGAAGCTGCCGCCGTTGCGGTGGCCTATGCATTGATCATCAGTCTTTACGTTTACCGCACGATCAAATGGAAGGATCTGCCTCACATTTTTGTGGAAACGATGATCACCACCTCTGTCGTCACCTTCATCATATCCACCACGGCCTCCTTCAGTTATGTGCTGACCATTGAATCGGCCGGAGAACGGATCACAGACTTCGTGGCAGGTATAACTTCCAATCCCTATGTAGTGCTGATGCTTATCAATATTCTTTTACTGGTTTTCGGGGCCATCATGGAAGCGGGCGTTGTCCTGATCATTTTTACCCCGATACTTTATCCTCTGGCCATGTCATTGGGCATCGATCCCATTCATTTCGGGGTGATCATGGTCATGAACCTGATGATCGGAGTGGCCACCCCTCCGATCGGTGTCTGCCTGTTCGTCATGTCTCATATCAGCGGCCTGAAGGTTGAGGTGTTGATGAAAAGTATTCTGCCTTTTCTCATCCCCCTGATCATCATTCTTCTGATCATTACTTATGTCCCGGTTTTATCGACCTTTCTCCCTGATTATATGATGAAATGATGACCAGGTATTTTATCTATATCTTCTTTCTGCTGGTCTTTCAGCATTGCAGGCCTGAAATCAGGAACAATACCATTAAAGTAGGCCTCTCCCATGGAAAAAGTCATTCCTTTTCACAGGCCCTTGCTCTTTTTAAGGAACAGCTGGAAGAAAGAAGCGGCGGAAGACTTGAGGTTCAGATCTTTCACAGTTCACAGATCGGATCAGAGAAGGAGATGCAGGAAATGCTGACCCTTGGAAGCCTTGATATCTGCATCAGCGGCGTACTGAATACGTATGAACCTTTATTCACCCTGTTTGAAATGCCTTATCTTTACCGCAACCGGGAACATGTGATCCGGGTAAATTACGGACCCGTGATGCAGGATGCAGCTGCCGGTCTTGGAGCCGAAGGGATCGTGTTGATCGGTTTTTATGAAAATGGATTCCGGAATATTTCCACCACCGGCCGGGAGATCAATGAACCTTCAGATCTGGAAGGATTAAAAATAAG
>JAGTVG010000218.1 GCA_018224645.1 Cyclobacteriaceae bacterium | reverse complement strand
GTTCCCGGAGCAGGCTTACCTCCCGGCACGCGACTGTCGTTACCCACGGCAGCTTTTGTGGCGGGAAAGCGCGTGACAAGGGATATTCCTGAAAGCCTCCTTTATCCGGATTCCTGCCGGGCAATCCTGAATCATAATGGCCGGTTATACAGCGAAAGACGATTGAAAACATGCCATGGCCTGGAGTCACGGCATGATTTCAATCGATCTCCAGCATCTTCACACATACCGGTTCCGGCAGGCTCACCTCGACCCCGGAATAGGTGATTTTCCCGCTGGCATAATCCCTCCTGAAAATCACCAGGTTATTGGATTTCCTGTTGGCCACAAAAATAAAATACCCCCCTGGGTCGATCAGGAAATTTCTCGGCCAGTCGCCATGAACAGACTGGATATCTACCAGGGATAATGTGCCCGTTTCCTGGCTTATGTCATAAATGGCGAGACTGTTATGGCCCCGGTTGGAAGCATATAAATATTTCCCGGATGGATCGATGTGGATGTCCGCACAGAAATTGGTTTCCTGGTAATCCCCGGGAAGTGTGGAGATGGCCTGGATGGAACTCAATGCACCGCTTTCCGGATCGATGGTAAAGACTTCGACCTGTGCGCCCATTTCTTCAAGCACATAGGCGAATTTCTGGTCTGCACGGATGGCCATGTGCCGGGGCCCTGTTCCCGGTTCTGCAATCCCATCGGATTCAGGAATGGGTTCCATCAGCTTATCATAATAATTTATCCGGTAGGCTTTGACCCGGTCGGTTCCCAGGTCGGCAGCATACAGGTACCGGTCATCCGGACTGACAACCGCACAGTGGGCATGCGGGCCCTGCTGCCGTTCACCACCTACACTGGATCCGGTATGCTGTACCACTTTTGAAGCCTTGCCCAGGGAACCATCATCCAGGATAGGGTAGGCCGCAATACTTCCCGAACCGTAATTGGCGATAAAAAGGATCCTGCCGCGTGAATCCATCGACATGTGGCATGGGGCATTGCCATAGGAGGGTTGATCGTTGATATGGGTGAGTCTGCCGGAACTCCGGTCAATCGAATAAGCGCTTACGGATCCCCAGGTATCTTCTTCGTTCACCGGGTTCCGGTTGACCGAATACAGGAATTTTCCACTCGGATGCAATTCAAGATAGGTCGGGCTGACCATGCCTCCCAGGGTCTGAACATGAGTTAAGGTCACCTTCGATCGGTTGAATAAATAAACAAAAATGCCCTGTTCAGCATCTCCCGAGAAAGTGCCTGCATAAATAAATTCCTTCGGCTGGCCATGGCTTGCCTGGAAGGTGAACAACAGACTTGTGATGATATAAATTAGATTTTTAAACATACCGGACAATTTTTGAGGTGATGGATAAATGCGTGTGGCAAGTTAACGGATTAAGTCGACAATTTTTAAAAAATCTTATATTTACTTAACAAAAGTAAAAATAATAGATTACATTCAAATTTGTTAAGTAAATTCAGGATCATGAAAGAAATATCGCTTGGTGAATTCGGGGAACTGGTGCTGCTGACCGTTGCTGCTTTGCACGATGAGGCATACGGGGTCTCCATTCTTGAAAACATGGAAGAAAAACAGGGTAAAAAAGTGAACATCAGTGCCATCCATGTTACCCTCAAAAGGCTGGAAGATAAAGGGCTTGTCAAATCCAGGTTTGGCGGCATTACCAGCGAGAGGGGAGGCAGAAGGAAAAAATTCTATATGATCACGGCGTATGGTAAAAAAGCACTCGATTACCAGTATGCTTTGCGTACCGGTTTATATCATCAGATCCCAAAAATCTCGTTCGGATGAAGAAGGCACCACCACCGGAACGTGCCCTGAAATTCCTGCGATGGTTCTGCCGGGACGATTATCTTGAGGAGATCGAAGGTAATCTGATCGAGATCTTTGAGGATCAATATGCCGCATCGCCTCACAGGGCCGGATGGAAATTTACCTGGAATGTAATGTTACACTTCCGTCCGGTTTTTATAAAATCATATAAAACGCAATGGTCATTAAACTCAAGTAATTCTGATATGTTAAAAAATTATCTTCTGATCGGCTGGCGGAATATGCTGAAGAACAAGCTGGTTTCTGCTGTAAATCTTGCCGGGTTATCAATGGGATTCACGGCGGCAATTTTTATTGCGCTTTACGTGACCGGTGAGCTGAATTTCGACCGGTATCACACCGCCGCTGACAGGATTTACCGGATCACCAAAACGGTACAGACAGACCAGGGGGAACGGCATATGGCCAGGGCGGCTGCAAGAATTGCACCTGCTGCGGTCGAGAATTTACCGGCCGTTCAACAGGCGGTCAGGATTGCGGTTTTTGGCAGGTTAACCGCAGGATATGGAACCTTCCGGGATTATGAACCCATGATTGCCGTGGATTCCAACTTTTTCCAGGTTTTCGACTGCAGGTTTATTGCCGGTGATCCGGAAATCGCCCTGGATGAACCCCATTCGGTTGTCCTGACGGAACGGCTTGCGGAAAAATACTTCGGTGATGAACCTCCGCTGGGGAAGATCCTGTTTACTAACTGGTTTGAAGCTACTGTTACAGGGGTTATCGGGGATTTTCCATCAAATTCACACCTCGATCCTCCCATGCTTTTTTCCCTGTCAACGATGAATACAATATCAGGGGAATTTAAAAACTATATGGAAAATGACTGGGCTTCGAGCCGGTTCTCCACTTATTTACTGCTGGAGGAGGAAGCCCGCCCCGAAACGGTTGCCACGCAGATCAACGATCTCTCCCGCAAACACCTCCCGGCAGATCATCAGCAGGTATCCTATTCGCTCCAGCCCCTGAAAGATATACATTTTTATTCCGGAGACCTGGAAAGTGATTACAATGCACATAAAGGTCAGATGGCTTACGTATATATTTTTTCTGCGATCGGGTTCCTGATCCTGTTCATCGCGTTCATCAATTACATAAACCTCTCAACGGCAGGAGGGATGAAGCGCTTGAAGGAAATCGGGCTCCGGAAAACCATCGGGGCCGGCCGGAACCAGCTTGTTTTCCAGTTTATGGGCGAATCCATGGTAATGGTCATCCTTACACTGGTTCTCGCCATGGCCATGATCTACCTGTTGATGCCCGCATTCAACACCCTGTCCGGTAAAAACCTGCAGCCGGATCTTACAGGCGGCACGGCATTGCTTATCATTCTGGTAACGGGATTGTTATCGGCTGTTCTGGCAGGAGGTTACCCGGCTTTTTATCTCTCCCGGCTGAAACCATCCCTGATATTGAAAAATACATCCGGTCTGCATGGAAAAAATCCTGCCGGTCAGTTACTTCTCGTTGTTCAGTTTAGCATAGCCATTGTAATGATCGCCGCCACCATTGTCATAAACAGGCAGATGAACTTCATTCGCAATAAGGATCTGGGATATAACCGTAACCAGCTGGTGACGGTTGACATTAACAGTCAGCCGATGCGTCAGCAATATGAAGGCGTTAAGGCATCATTCCTGGGGATTCCCGGGGTTGAGAAAGTCACAACAAGCACACGTGTTCCCGGAGAGTGGAAGAACCTGCACAGCGCAACAGTCATCCACGAAAATTCACCGGCGGAACTCCATTATGTTGCCGCCGATGAGGATTATTTACCCACTTATGAAATAACGTTGCTGGAAGGCAGGAATTTCAGTCATGCTGCAGCCGATTCGTTAAAGATACTGATCAACCAGGAAGCTGTTAAAGTGCTTGGGCTTAAAGACCCTGTCGGCCAGTTTCTGGAAATCTCTGGATTCATGCGTGAAGAACTTGAAAAGCCTGTTCTGGTTGAGGTGATCGGCGTGATCAGGGACCTCCACTTTCAGTCGGTCAGGGAAAAAATAATGCCCCTGATGGTTTCGTATTACCTGAATCCGTTTTACCCGATCGATTATTACACCCTGCGGATCGATACCAGGGACCTTCCGGAGACCCTTGCAGCGATCCGGGGAGTCACTCAGCAGTTTGACCCCGAAAATCCCCTGGAGTATCATTTCCTGGATGAGAAATTCGAGGAGCTTTATTCCAACGATACGAAAAGAAGTGATTTGTTTGGTCTGGCAGCGATCCTTGGCATATTCATCGCCTGCATCGGGTTGTTCGGGCTGACAAAAATCATGGTTGAAAAGAGTGTAAAGGAGATCGGGATCCGGAAAGTACTGGGTGCCGGCGTGCTGAACATCACCTGGCTGATTTCCGGTAAATTCCTGCGGCTGATCGGGATTGCCTTTTTAATAGGAACCCCGGTTGCCTGGTGGGTCACCCGGGGCTGGATCAGTGGATTTGCCTATCATACTCCCGTTACGCTGGATATGCTGCTGATGGCCGGGTTCATCGTTCTGGTGATTTCCATCCTGACGGTAAGTATTCAGACCATTCATGCCGCAAAGGCAAACCCGGTGCAGAGTCTGCGGGATGAATGAACTCCGGTTAAAACTCATGCCATGACTTGGAGTCATGGCATGAGTTTTAACAGATCATGACATGAGTTTTAACCAACCGGCCCCGGTTATTCGGTCCGATTACTCGGACTGACCGACTGTCACCACGTAGGAAGTGATCTTTTTGATCCTGGGTGTTTTGAATTCGCTGAAGCTATAAATATCGCAAAAGGCCCATGTAAGACTTGTGCCGTTTTTTTCATTTTTTACCATGGTCCCGTCGACTGCGGCGGCACTTCCATGGGTAATCACATTATCGATATTCAATTCGAATCCTTTTTCATCGTTCATGCTCTGAACCTCCCGGATAAAATTTTCCTTTCCTTTCACAATCTTATCCCCGGCGATCACCCAGATGATGTCATCCGTTATGTTCATCTTTATGTAATCCAGATCGTTAGTCGCAATTGCCCCGTTAAATCTCCTGAGCAGTTTATCTTTATCGGTCATCATTATCTTTTTTGTTCAAATAAGAAGATAATCATTTATCTTTAAAAAACTGTCATCGGAAAATCCAGGGAAAATTCACATGTAAGGATTTCCAGTAATACTCATGCCATGACTTGGAGTCATGCCATGAGTCCTAATACTAAGGCTCATTCCTCCCTCAGTTCCTCTGCCGGATTCAGCCTGGCCGCCCTGAGTGACAGGTATCCCACGCACAGGAATGCGATGATCATGATCAATAAACCGGTCAGGAAAAAAATTGTCCAGTGTATGCTTGTCTTATAGGCAAAGGTGTTCAGCCATTGGCTGATCAGCCACCAGGTTACCGGAGTGGCGATCACCAGGGCGATGAGGATTAACCTGAAATACTGGACATTCAGCATGAGGATGATCTGCGAAATGGATGCCCCGAAAATTTTCCGGATACCGATCTCTTTTTTCCTGAATGCCACCGTATAGGAAACCAGCCCGGTCAGGCCAATCACGGCAACGACAATGGATAACCCGGAAAGCATGGCCAGCAGGCTTCCGGCCTGTTGTTCCGTATCGTACAGGTCTTCGAGCTGCTGGTCGAGGAAGGAAACCTGAAATGGTGTTGCATCCAGGGATTCCTTCCACCTGTCTCCGATCCTTCTCCTGAGTTCCATGACACCTGCAATGTCCTGGTCCCTGAATTTAACGACAAGTACACGCATATCCCCCCAGACCCTGGCACTGGTAGGTATCATGACCATCGGTGACACGGGTTCACGAAGGGAATGGTAATGAAAGTCCTTTACGACGCCAATGATCTCGAATTTCGTCTGCTCATCACCGGGATAGATGATCTTCTTCCCCAGCGCTTCTTCCGGTTCATAACCGAAAAGCCTGACAGTCGATTCATTGGGAATGGCGGCAAGTTTATCGGCAGGATTGTCGGGATTGAAATTCCTGCCTGATACCAGTCTGAATCCCATAAAATCAATGAAGTACGGGTCTGTCTTTAATTCCGTCACGGGAAGTTTTATGTCACTTCCCTCCATCAGCCAGATATCTTCATAGTACCCGCCCCCCGGAACATCCATGGCAATGGCTGCATCCTGAACGCCGGGGATCTTTTTTACCTCGTCACGGAAAGTTTCCAGGTGTTCCCCCAGTTTTTCAGCATGGTTTACCACCATGACGTTCTCCTTCTCAAAACCCAGGTCCTTTGTCAGCAGGTAATCGATCTGTTTATAAATGATCAGGGTCCCTGCAATCATGGTTATGGAAATAATGAACTGGATGGTAACGAGCGTATTCCGCAGTTTTTTATCTCCCGTACCCGATGAAAGTTTCCCCTTGAGTACCTGGACCGGCCTGAACCGGGTCAGGTAAAAAGCAGGATAAAGACCGGCTAGAAAACCGGTGACAATCGGAATGAGGATCAGATAGGGGATGCTTTCTGGCGCGGTAATGAGGTCGGCCGGGATATTGATTTCTGTATACCTGACAAGCATTGGAGCGATCGTCTGGGCAAGGAAAACGGCCAGCAGGGTAGCTGCCGCGGCCACCAGGATGGACTCGACCTGGAACTGCCATATGAGCGATTTCCGGTTAGCCCCCAGCGTTTTTTTAACCCCGATCTCACGGGCACGGCCCACCGAAGTGGCTGTTGACAGGTTTACATAGTTGATGATGGCGATGATGAGCAAAAAGAAAGCGATCACACCCAGGATGTTGATGTAGGTGATGTTGCTGTTGGGCTCAATTTCATAGTCCAGTTTCGATTTCAGGTGGATGTCGGTAAGCGGTTGGAGGTAAAGGGAAATATTTTCCTTTTCAGCATTATAGAAAAACTTGTTTATGAATGCCGGAAATTCCTTGTCGAGTTTTGGGGCAGCCCCTTTTTCCATTTCGAGGTAAGTCCAGCAGGGGTTCCAAACCCAGGTTCTGGGCAAACGTCCGCCATAAGGTTTTCGCATGCTGGATAACGAAGCCATAAAATCGAAACTGAAGTGCGAGTTACGGGGTACATCCTTTATCACTCCGCTTATTTTCAGGTCGGCTGAGCGTTCAATCCGGATGGTTTTACCAAGCGGGTTCTCATCATTAAAATAT
>JAGTVG010000217.1 GCA_018224645.1 Cyclobacteriaceae bacterium | reverse complement strand
GTTCGATGTTGAGCGGGGAAGGACCGGCAGGGACGGATTACCTGGTGGCCGACAGTTATTCTTTTGGAAACATGTTTACGGAAGAACAGGAACAACGATTGGCGGAAAAACTGAAGGAATTGGATATTACACAGGAAGAGGCTGTTCTCTATTTCAGGGCAAAGGCCATGAACCATTCAGCAGTTCCCAGGTATGCATGGTTTAAGACGGTCAGGCCGGGAAGGGGCTGGTGGGCCAGATATCAATGGTCCTATGACGGAAAAAATGGTTTCTCAACTTATGAGGATGGATCGGTGTTTTGTGTATCCAGATTGAATGGCAAAGAACTTCCGGAGGAGGAAGTGGCCATCCTGTTACAGCCTGGTGAAAGCGCAGTCTTCGAATTTTACCTTCCCCATCGCCCGGTTTCCCGGGAAAAGGCATTGGCATTGAAAAAACAGGATTTTGATCAACGGTATGAGGATTGCCGGGAGTTCTGGGAGAATAAAATAAATAAAGCTTCCGCCATCCAATTACCGGAAAAACGGATACAGGAAATGATGAATGCTGGTTTATTGCATCTTGACCTTGTAACCTATGGAAAGGAACCTGATGGAACGCTTGCACCTACCGTGGGTGTGTACAGCCCCATTGGGACGGAGAGTGCACCCATCATTCAATATTATAATTCCCGCGGGTGGAAGGATGTGGCCAGGCGTTCGATCCGGTATTTCCTGGATAAACAGCATGAAGACGGCCTCATGCAGAATTTTGGCGGATATATGGTGGAAACCGGGGCAGCATTATGGACCATGGGAGAATATTTCCGCTATACCAGGGATACGGTCTGGCTCGGGGAAATACAGGAGAAATTATTGTTGTCAAGCCATTATATGATCAATTGGCGGAAGGAGAATATGATTGATTCATTGAAAGGGAGAGGTTATGGAATGATCACAGGCAGAGTCGCGGATCCGGCTGATGATTATCATCAATTCATGTTGAATGCCTATGGATACCTTGGACTCTTACGCGTTGCGGAAATGCTGGAAACCATTGATCCCGGAAAAGCGTCGTTGATAAAACAGGAAGCTCAGGCATGGAAATCGGATATCAGGGAGTCTCTGTTCCATGCTGTGGCACTATCCCCGGCAGTTCCGCTTGGAAACGGGACCTGGTGCCCGACGGTACCGCCCTGGCCTGAATCAAAGGGATTGCAGGCTTTGTTTGTCGAACCGGGAAACACCTATTCCCATGGCACATTCATGGTACGGGATGTCCTTCTTGGACCCCTGTACCTGGTTTTCTGTGAAGTACTGGATCCCAGGGAGGAATTGACGGATATGATGTTAAAATATCATACTGAATTGTTGTATCAGAACAATGCAGCTTTCAGCCAGCCTTATTACAGCCGGCATGCCTGGCTGCAATTGAAAAGAGATATGGTCAAACCATTTCTCAAAACGTATTATACCACGTTTTCTGCCCTGGCCGACAGGGAAACCTATAGTTTCTGGGAACACCTGTATCACGTCAGCTCACATAAGACACATGAGGAAGCCTGGTTCCTGATGCAGTCACGTTGGATGTTGTATATGGAAGAAGGGGATACCCTGAAATTGCTGCGGGGGATCCCCAGGGAATGGCTTCAGGAAGGGAAAAAGATCGAACTGGAAAATGTTGCCACTTATTTTGGCCCGGTCAGTCTGACTGTCAATTCAATGGCAGAAAATAACCTGATTGAAGGGACCGTGAATTGTGAAAGCGGTTACCGGCCGCAGGTAATGGCTGTGCGTCTACCACATCCCTCCGGCAAAAAGCCGGTCAGGATTTACGGAGGTGAATTCCACGAAGCAAGCGAAACCTTGTATATCGAACCGTTTGCTGGTCAGGCAGATTTCCGGCTTGAATATTGAACCTCTCATTGGCCATAAAAGTCGTAATCCTGAGATTATAACCGCGAGTGCGGATCCCACACCATTAACCCTTTCCGCTTGCGGATTTTGTGGATCCTGTGAAAATAAGCCACACGTGGCTGTTGTCCTTGATCGGGGAGATACCCATCTGGCCGGTACACTGAAATGGATGAACCCCTTTTTCCGGCATATGGCCGGAAAGGCTATAATTATTTATGCTGAACCGGATCAAGCTGGTTTGGAAATTTATATATGACCACAGGTAAACATACCCTCAAGCATAATTTTATTTTTCTTCCACATTTTTTTCCTTTGCATAAAAGCAGAAACACTATGGAAGAGCTCATCAAGGCGGCTAAAAAATTGCAGGTGGTCCAGGATCAGATCCAAGCGAGGCAATCGCAGTGGAAAGATCTGAAAAACCTGCTGAAGGAAGATTTACAGGTCATTGGGGAGGAATCCGGTATGGATTTCGAGGTCCAGGTTACCGATCATATCGAAAACTGGGAATCCGTCAGCTTCAAACTGAAGGATCAGGACTTCTCGTATTATGTAAAGGGGAATAAAAAACAGGTGATTGTTAAAAGCGGCGGCTACATGGTTTTTGGCCTGATGCCGTCAGGCTTCATTAAGATAGGCATGGTTTTCCCGAAAATAAATGATATTAAGGAGAAGGAGGTTTCCTTCAAGGAATTCGACCTTGTGAAAGACCTGAAGAAAATCGGCCGGGAAAGTTTAATCCATCATTTTACCCGATTTATCCGGGAAGTTACCGCCTGGGAATTGGGTGAATTTGAAGATCTTAAGGAAAGGATCGGTTTTAAAGTCAATAAATAAGTATTATCCAGATCAACCCGATTTTACCATCTGCAGAAGTTTGGGAATATTGCCTTCTTTTTCGAATCCCGCATGCAAACCCTTACCCTGAAAAACCATCGTTTTGCCTGTTTTTATTTTCCGGAAAAGTCTCACCTCAACCACTGAATCCACAGATTCCAGGATCTGGCGGTCCATACCCTGCGGGGTAGGGGCCCTGAGATAAGTAGACGGACCGGTTTCTGTATTCATTTCAAGGATGTATTTTTTATCCTCCACGATCCAGTGAACGGTTTTTTCCCCGATTTCAAGCAAAGTGCTTGCTGCCCCTGTGTAGGTGGCGAAACGGTACAACTCCCTTTCCCATAAAAAACCAATAATAAATCCGGGAAATGCCTTTCCAATCCATGGAATGATGGCGATGGAGGCGGTCAGACTGATCCCATCCTCTTCAAAATGATTGGTTTGCTGCCAGATCCAGGCTTCCGGGAACGCCTGGCCCCAATCCTTTTCGATATACCCTTTTCCTCCGGTAAAATTTATCTCCCTGTCATTTAATAACAATGTCCCTTCAATTGAATGGTCCAGGCTGAGCACCCCATGAAAACACTCCATGAACGGTACCCAGGCATACCATCCCATAATGCCAGGGGAAAGGAGTGAAACTGGCCAGGGATTTAAAAATTTAAAATGGAGATTTCCCTTTATTTTAAGATTTTCCCTGTGAAGATCAACCGAAAAAGCATTGGAGATAAATGAATTCCCCCCGATGGCAATTTCAAATTGCCTTTTTTTTGATCGAAATGCTTCGACCGGGAAATCAAGATAGTAAGCCTCCGGATTTTTTCCATCCACCACCTGGATGAAACTGGTGCTCTTTAAAGGATCTTTGTGTTTAAAAATGCCTGGAATGACCACCACTGATTCCCGGCAATCTTTATCTACCATACGGTAATACCAGCCTTCGAAGAAGGGAGGTTTTTTCTTCTGACCATGATAACGGGCAGGATTTCTGGTTAGTTGAAACATATTAAGGGTTAAATTGTTGTGGTTTTTAAGGGTATTGGGTAATCTTTCTAAAATAAATAATTAATTTTATTTTTAATAATTACGCCTTGCCAAATACCGATCCGGATTTGTAAACCGTTATCTACTGAATATTGTTATGGACTTACCGCTTAATCTTTTAATGAGCATCATGTTGCTGTCCGGAACAGGTCAACAAACTGATTTTAAAAGTAGTGTGATCGTTGATCTCACGGATCTTAGGTCTACAGCGGGGAAGATCATGATCTCTATCTATAACGATCCTGAGACCTTTCCGGATAGTGAAAAAATGATGGAACAGAGGATTCTGACCAATATTCCAGGTGAAAAAATGCGCATTATATTTCAAGACATTGACCCCGGGACCTATGCCGTTGCCGTAATGCATGATGAAAACAGGGATGAAAAAATGAATTTCAACCTGCTGGGTATGCCCAACCATGGTTATTGTTTTTCCAATAATGTAAAGCCGAAATTCCGGAAACCAACATGGAAGGAGGCAAAATTTGATGTTGGGGAGCAAACCAGCTCGTATTCAGGTGGAAATGAAATACTGAATCTCCGGTTAATTATAAAAATATTGATTACCTATTGTAAATATGAAGAATGTCATCAGCAGATTTGTGGTGGGCCTGATTTTTATGGTACTGGGCTTCGGTGCCTGTAATTATCCGGGGAAGCCGGAAAATTCGACAAACCGGGAAAAACTGCCGGATCTTTCAGGTAAGATTGATCCCGACCGGCCGTTGCCTCCAGCTATCCAGTCGTATAGATTATGGCATACCACTGACCAGTTTGACCTGAGATCATTTAATTATCATGGTGGATTTTTTGATGAGCGGTTAAAATTTTTCTATTTAAAAAACCCGGGCCTCAGGATGGTCGATGCCGATGTTGATCTGATCATGCTGTACTTTCTGGATGACCGGCTGGTGAAAATCCGGTATCACCTGGCCCGGGATGTTACTGATCCGATTCTTGATTCTCTAGGTCTCGGGATCCTTGAAACCCGGTATAATCTGAGGAAAACCGTTTTAGCTACTGATAAATCAATTAAAAGACTGAAAGATTATAACCGTGAAAAAGGGAAACAGGATGAATATAATATAGTCTGGGACCGTAAGATCATTGATTCGAGCTACCATGTGGATCCGAATCCTTCCAGTATTTATACTTTTGACACCATCAGGGCTAATTTCGTGTATGTCGACCAGCTTAAGAGCTACCGGAAAAACCTGATCGAGCTGGAAAATGAACTGAGGCAGAAGCTCATGCTGTCGGCTGAGAAATAAGTTATTAAACAATTTACCCGACAGTCGGAAGCAGTCCCCGGGTTGTCGTCATTTCCGAAGTGGGGACGAAGGGAGGACCATCAGGGACCTGGTCAACAATATGGCGGTTATGCAAATAGATCCTTTCCCGGAGAAAGATTGTGATCAGGCTGAACTGGCCAGGTATAAACATTTTGTAAAAACATGCCAACAGAAGTCCAAAGGTTGTAATTATCCATTTTCTTTCGTAGATTTTATCATGCGGGTTATCGTAAATCACGGCGGAAAATAAATCTTTAATTGCTATTGAATGGACACAGATCAATTATATCAGAAAGACGCTTATATCAGGGAATTTTATGCGAAAGTCCTGGAGGTTGATCGGGGAAAAAATACTATCCTCCTTGAGAAGACCGCCTTTTACCCCGGTGGAGGCGGACAGCCTGCTGATCATGGATATATTCATTTTTCAGGGATATCCAGTGAGGTGGAAAAAAACATCAGGGAAGAAGGCCGGCTCTGGCATGCCATCCATGGAGAATTGCCTGAAAGCGGTCAAACCATCCAGGGCGAGATCAATTGGGACCGGCGATACCAGTTGATGCGTACACATACGGCCATGCATATCCTCTGCGGAGTGATCTGGAGGGATTACCAGGCACAGGTGACTGGAGGAAATATGGAGCCTCTTTCGGGGAGAATGGATTTTGAATTCGAAAACATGAGCGCGGAGCTGGTCAGGGAAATTGAAGAAAAAATCAACCGGGAAGTTGAAGCCGCCAGGGATGTCGAGGTAAATATTCTCCCGCGCGAAAAGGCCAATGAAATACCTGACCTGATCCGGACAAAAATTAACCTGTTGCCGCCCCAGCTAACAGATATCAGGATCGTTCATATCAGGGGATTGGACCTGCAGGCCGATGGCGGCACGCATGTTAAAAATACCCGTGAAGTGGGACCGATCAGGATAACGGATTATAAGAGCAAGGGAAAAATCAATAAACGGCTGAAAATAGAATTGGAGCCATAATTTTACCGGTTAAAATTGCCGGCATGGATTGGGATTCGGACAACCGGGAATGTATTCGGGTCGAAATGACACCTGTGGGCAGTCCTCACCAATGAATCAAACCGGAAAAATGTCAAAATGTCACATAAAACCCGTTTTTTGGTACTTTCTGACATATTTTTCAAAGAGGAATATTTTTTGTGATCTTATGATCAGACATTGTAACCAAATTTGAAAGGAGGTTTGAAACTATGACACTATTAAGAAGAAGAGAACCCAGATTTCCATCGTTTCCGTCATTATTTGACGATTTTATGACACGTGATATCAGTGATTGGTTTTCAACCAATTTTTCAAACACAGGGACAACATTACCTGCTGTCAACCTCAGAGAAAATGATGATGAATATGTAGTTGAACTGGCAGCACCTGGAATGACCAAGAAAGATTTTAACATCGAACTGGAAAATGATGTGCTCACCATCAGTTCGGAGCGGAAGGATGAGGCTGAGGACAAGGACAAGGAAGGGAATGTCTACCGTAAAGAATTCAGTTATCAGTCATTTCAGCGGAGTTTCAGATTCCCCCAGGATCTGGTGAATGCAGAAAAGATAAACGCCAATTACAAGGACGGGATCTTGCGGCTTACGCTGCCAAAAATTGAGGAGAAGAAAGTAAAACCGCGAAAACAAATTGCAATCAATTAAAAACATCAGGATTTGATTGAAAAGGGTACTGATTTCAGTGCCCTTTTTTTTTAAATTAAAAATAAATCTTTAGTTTTCAGGTGTATTTAACAGAAAAAATATGAACCGTTTTTTTTCGTTTATAATCCTCCTTTCCTTCTTTGTTTTTCAGTCCTGCGGCAATTCTGACCGGCTTGAAATAAAAGGAACTCCCGAAGCTGTGAACATGACCGAATCGATGTTAAAGGCGCTGGGGGGTAAAAAGGCATGGCAAAAATTGAACAGCGTATACATCAGGACCATTGTGCGGGTTGCGAGCGAAGGGGAACCCTACTTTAGTGAAGAATGGACAAATCTGAATGAACCCAAATTCATGAACAAACGATCGGAAGACAATACGTCGTCAATCAATATCATTGATGGGAACGATGGCTGGCATATCCAGGGCGCCAGAATGGAAATGATCCCCCCGCAGCGAGTAACCGCCTATCTGCGCTGGTATGATCAGTATTTTTTGCGTGTCGTTAAACAAATAGCCCTGGAAGACGAAAAGGTCGAAGTACGGAAAACAGTTGAAAATCAACTGGAAGTATTTATCAATGATAAATTTGCGGCGGGATTTGAACTGAACAGTGATAACCTTCCTGAAAAATACTATACGAGAAACTCCGGAGGGAAACAAACAACACTTCACTTCAAGGAATACAGCGAGTATAAAGGTTATAAATTCCCGCTCGAGATCCAGGTTGAAGCAATTTTTGCATCATACCATACCGATTATTTTGATCCCAGTCACCTGGAGGCTGAAAAGGCATTCAATGTAAGCTTTGATCCGAATAAAATTATCCAGTAATCATTTTGTTTTCATTGCTAATCTATTTAGATTTACTAAATTTACTGGCAAAAAATGATTTATAAGGGAAGAGGGGCGCAGCGCTATTTGTCCAACAGGTTCGAAAAGAATTTTAATACAGCCGAAGAAGCGCAACAGGATCCTGCTGAGGATAATGCCCCCCTGACAAGAACATATGTGGAAAACCCCAGGGAAATCCTGAGCAGGAACGACAGCCCCGATATTCCTTTTACGTATTCCATAAATCCTTACCAGGGATGTGAACATGGCTGTATCTATTGTTATGCCAGGAATTCCCACGAGTACTGGGGCTTTGATGCCGGACTGGATTTTGAAACGAAAATTATCGTTAAATCCGAGGCCCCGGAACTGCTGAAACAGAAATTCCAGAGCAGAAGCTGGAAACCCGAGATGATCGTTCTTTCCGGTAATACTGATTGTTACCAGCCAGTTGAAAAAAAACTTAAAATCACCAGAAAACTATTGATGGTTTTCCGGAATTTCGGAAACCCTGTAGGGATCATTACAAAGAACGTTCTTATCCTTCGCGATCTTGATATCCTGAAGGATCTCGCAATGGAAAATCTCGTCAAAGTGATTTTTTCGATCACGACCCTGGATGAAGATTTACGGCTGAAAATGGAACCCCGGACTGCAACAGCCCAAAAAAAACTCATGGCCATTAAAAAACTTACCACAAGCGGGATTCCGGTAAGCGTACTGATGGGACCCGTGATTCCCGGGTTGAACACCGGGGAGATCCCGGCAATTATCAGATCTTGCCGTGAGGCAGGGGCTTACGACGTCAATATGGTCATGATCCGCCTGAATGGAAAATCAGGGATGCTTTTCATGGACTGGCTGCAGAAAAATTATCCTGACCGGGAAAAAAAGGTCTGGAATCAGATCTCATCCCTTCACCAAGGAAAGGTCAATGATGCAAGATGGGGACTCAGGATGCGTGGGGATGGGAAACTGGCTGAATCGATTCATCAACTTTTCAGAACCGTTAAAAGTAAATATTACGGGGAAAAGGAATCTCATGAATTATCCCTCACCAGGTTCAGGAGACATGGAACCGGATGGCTTTTTTAAACATAACTAAGGAGCCTGTTGGATAATAATCTTTTTGGTTTGATAAACGTTATGTAAATAAGATTATGTCTCAGACCTGGATGAAACAATTAAACTTCCATATCCTGCAAGTCAGATTCCGGAGAAGGTGCGACATTTACAGTTGAATTTAACAATAAATGATCATAAATTTGTCAGATGAACTATGATGAATTTATAGATTCGTTAAAGAAAAAGGATCCGCCGGAAATATCAGATTGCCTCAGGGCATTATGGCATGAAAAAAATAATCATTGGGAAAAAGCCCATTCAATCGCACAGGACATTCATGATCCAGATGGATCCTGGATCCATGCCCACCTGCACAGAGTGGAAGGTGATGAATGGAATGCACAATACTGGTACGCAAAGGCTGACAGGAAAAAACCAGACATACCTGTAGATGAAGAATGGAAAACACTGCTTGAATATTTTTTATCGAAACCTGACGGGGAGTAATTGAAAAATATACCGCCCCATAAATTGGCACAATTTTTTCTTTAACCTATCTTTGGGTATTTAAAACATAAACATGGATTTCAAATGAAAAGCAATCAACCTCTCGTTTACCTGATTATCCTTCTTACGGCCTCTGTAATGATTTTTGGATGCAAAAGTTCTAAGAAGGTGGCATCGGCAACCACAGAACCAGCCGCGGAAGTAAAAGAAGCCCCTACAGCCACTGAAAAACCGGCTGAAACAGTGAAAACAACCGTTCCGGAACGAACCGTTGAACAAAAACTGGAAGGATATTTTGATGAAATCGCCGGTGCCCGTGATATAAATCTGGCAAACCGGAATATTTCTGAAGTACTTTCATATTTTGCCACGAAGGATGCGCCAGTTTTTATTGTATTCTATCGTGAAGGTGGGCAAAAGGATTATGACAAACCGACCGATATCGCAAAACATCTGAATTACCTTAAAGATCAGAAGAAGAATCCCTATAAGATTGACAAGGTGATCTATAATGATCAGGGTAAAATTGAAGAACTCGAATTAACCACCAGATAAATTATTAAAAACCATGAAAAAAAGCATTTTATATATAGTTTCCCTGATTTTCGTCTTGTCAATTCAACAAGGATTTTCGCAGGATGACAATATTTCGCCTGAACGTAAAAAGGCAATCGATTCCCTTGCCCTTGAGAAGGTCCGGGATTTAAGCACATACATCAGCATTATAGGGAACAAGGAAACGCCATTTTCCGAAGCTAACAGGGTTATGGACCGGGCAGAAGAATTGTTCGTGGAAGACGCAGAAATCGGAGTTTCCTCCCTGAGCAGGGAAGAAATTAACAATTATAAGGTCAGGGAATATTTCAACCGGTTGATTCAGCTCAGCTATGACCGGGTTACCATCAGATGGTACAATATCCATTATATCAGTGATCTCGAAAGGCAACCGGATGGCCGGTATGTAGGTGTTGTTACCGTTTATCAGCGTTTTGAAGGGGTGTCTGACGATGGACTCAATTACAGGGACACGACCAAGAAGGATATAACTATCTATGTGGAAAAGAAAAAAACTCAGATACGTGGCAGGATTGTCGAATTTTGGGATGTATTGCTGGGAGATATCAGGGTTACGGAAACTACTACATGATCAGAAATTTAATTTTCATTCTGGCCATAACATTTTCTTTTACCGCTACCGCTCAGATGATCGGCGATCTGGATGATGTCGAAAAATTCAGGGCTGAGACAAAACAGGTAAACCAGTTTTTCAGAAGGTTTAACGGAGAGGAAAATGAGGATGGTAAACGGTTTTATCCCGGTGACAGGGATTACCGGAATAGTTCATTAAGGAAATCCTTCGTGAGAATGCTTTTTGACCATGAAAATCAGGGACTGGACCGGCAATTGGCCCGTGAATTCATGAGTGAGGTAATTGACAGGTCAAATCCTGCCTATCTTGATTTTCATCAGGATAATTGGTTCGCGCAGGTGAACGCCACCTTTTTATATGAAGGACAGGAAAAACAGGCCATCCTGTTTCTCAAGGTTGAACAGGAAAAACTCGGTTATAAATGGGTGATATCCAGGATATTTTTCGAACCCTTCCTGAATTATTTCATCAAGGATACGACTTATAATAAAAAATTCCTTCATCCCATGAGCCATGAACTTGATTTTATGAACCTGAAAAAGGCATTCTCCGACCAGGATAGTGTGGAACAATATGTTGACAAAGGATTCCGGCCGGATTATCTCACATTGTTCTTATATGAAATCAGGAAAAAAAGACTCTCCTTCCTTTCCGTAAAAAACGTGAAATTTCATTTCTTTCAGATTGATAACTGGTATTTTGAAGTATCCGATTTTAACCGGCCGGGAATGAATACAGGATGGTTGATTTCAAATCTGGTAAAGTATAAACCGGAAGATAAAAAGATGTTAAAAGATTTTATATTTTATGAGTATTAAAAGATCTGTTTATCACCTCAGCGTGATTTTTTGTTTCCTGTTTATATCAGTGCCCGGAAAGGGAAATGCATGGCAGGATGATACTGCCTCCACGAGGCTCTCCCGGGTTAAAGACCTTGTCTCATTCCTTGAATTAACGCTGAATAACATCGGAGGTGACCGCCTGCTCCAGAAGGAAAAGGATATCATCATCACGCAGAGTTATACGAAATTTTTCAGGGACGGTGAAGTTCAGATCGAGGACGATCTGGAACCCAACCGGTCGACAGTAACCAATAAGGACGTCCAGGCCTATCTGAAAGATGTGGATTTCTTCTTTAAGAAAGCCTCCTTTAAGCTTGAGATTGAAGAAATCCAGGAGATGGTGAATGATAATAACATCAATTTTTTCCTGGTCAAGTTGAACAGGAACCTGAACGGAATTACCATCACCGGAGATACGCTAAATCAGACATTGACAAGATTCCTGGAGATCAATTACAATGATCAGGACGATGATTTGAAGATCGTCAGTTATTATACCACCAAACTCAGCGAGGAAGAAGATCTCCTGAACTGGTGGGACGAATTGACCTTTGAATGGAAGTATATCCTCCAGAACAGAGTGAATTTCAGGGACAGTATCGGGTTTGAAGAATTGAAAGCACTCGTATCCATGGATTCACTCGACCTGTCCTCCAATCATTACGTCAGGGATTTTGAACCCCTTTTCAAACTCGACCAGTTAAAATACCTGAATTTATCCAATACGTATATATCTGATCTTTCTCCCCTGAGAGTTCATAATAAGATTGAATTTCTTGATATCTCCAATACATCGGTCGCTGACCTGAGCTATATGAAATATGCGATCAACATGAATCATCTGAATTTATCAAAAATGAGCCTGATTGACCTGGGTGTGTTGAGCAATTTCATAAAACTTAAACACCTGGATCTCAGTGTAAGCCGGATCGATTCAGTGGAAAACCTGCTGTTGCCTCCATCCCTGGGTACGCTGATCTTCACAGAGGCTGAAATGGATAGGTATGACTGGCTGGAAAACCTGATCAACCTGAAATACCTGGATTTGTCTTTTTCCAGTCTTGATTCCATCGGACCCGTAAGTCGGCTTGTTAATCTTAATACCCTGCTTCTTGAAGGAACTGATATTTCAGACCTTTCTCCGCTGGCAGATTTTAAAGCTTTGGAGGTACTGAATATCGAATCCACAAAAGTGGCTGATATTTATGGATTGAGTCAGCTGCCCAACCTGAGAAAGGTTTATTGTGATCACAGCCTGGTCACCAAATCCCAGGCAGACAGTTTTATGAAGGAATACCCGGAGATCCTCATCATATTTGAATCGGATGAACTCAGGGTATGGTGGGCTGATCTTGCCCGGGAATGGAAGGAAGTTTTTATGGAACGGCTTCACCTCTCCCAGAATCCTGAAAAAGATGACCTGGCGATGATCACTCAGATGGATTCGATCGATATTTCCGGCAATAAAAAGATAAGTACACTGGAGGGGCTGGCGCCTTTGAAAAAACTCCGGTACCTTGATTTTCACAATACCTTTGTTGTAAAAGTCAATACCATGACAACCTTGCCGGAATTGAATTATATCGATGGAAGTTATTCAAATATTACAGCGATTGACTCGGTTGGATACCTTAAGAACCTGACTTATCTCAACTTGGAATCCACCCGTATATCGTCCCTCGCTGATCTTTCCAGGATCCGGGGATTAAAATTCCTGAATCTGGATCTGACTGCCGTAGACCAGAAAGCGGTCGTTGACCTGAAATATCAGAATCCTGAATGCCTCATCATTTTCCGGACCCATTACCTGAAAACCTGGTGGGATGGGCTGAATGAAATGTGGAAGGAGGTCTTTAAACAGAACGCCGGGATAAATGAAGAACCTGAAAGGGATGATCTGCATAAGATCACTTATCTGAAATCCATAAAAATTGATGGTTTTAACATTTTCGATCTTCAGCCCTTAAATGAATTATACTTTCTGAATGAATTAAATATCAACCGGACAGGGATTAAGGATCTGTCACCACTTAAAAAAAATCTAGCCCTTGAAAAACTTACGATCAATCAGTCTCCGGTAATTGATATTTCTATGATTGTACAGCTGAGCCAGCTTAATTATCTGGACATCAGCAATACGGGTATTGGTGATATTGATATTCTTGCCGGCATGCCAAAACTGGAGGTGATTAAATTGTCAGGAATCCAGATAAAGGACATTAAACCCCTTGAAGATCTTACGGAAATCAGGCAACTGGACATATCAAACACCAGGGTGAAATCACTTTCCCCGATCGAAGGGATGTCTGATCTGGAAATGCTTGTCTGTTACAACACCAGGATCAAGCAAAAAACGCTTGATACATTCCGGGAACTGCATCCTGATTGTCAGATCGTTTACTATTGATCCGTTATCTTTAATCCAATTCTGATGAAAGTGAAACAATTTTCATTGAGCAACAGTTAAGGGAGTAAATGCGATCGGTGATTCTCATATTGATTCTGTTGCTGGTTTCCATGAATATTGCTTCAGGTATTGTTCCGGAACGGGAATCATCTGCATCCATCCGGGAAGAAATGGCCACCTTTGGTGCCGGATGTTTCTGGTGTGTGGAAGTGATCTTTCAGAACCTTGAAGGAGTGAAAAAGATTGTTTCAGGATATTCCGGAGGAGAACTTAAAAATCCCACCTACAGGGAGGTATGTGAAGGAACCACCGGACATGTCGAAGTGGTTCAGGTTTATTACGATCCGGCAGAGATCAGTTTTGAGGAATTGCTCGAGGTGTTCTGGGGGACCCACGATCCAACTACCCTTAACCGCCAGGGAAATGATGTGGGAACCCAGTACCGGTCTGTCATTTTTTATCATGATCATGATCAGAGAAAATTAGCTGAATATTTTCTGAAAAAGCTGGATGATTCAGGTGCTTATGAAAATCCAGTTGTCACGGCAATCGAACCCTACAGGAACTTTTATCAGGCAGAAGACTATCATCAGAATTATTTTAATCTGAATCCGCAATTGCCTTATTGTAAATTTGTTATCGAGCCCAAGCTGGAAAAGTTCAAAAAGGTATTTGCGGATAAATTAAAGGAATAAGAACGAAAGGGAACGGATCCGACGTTATCCTTTGAGGCTATGGTTTGATCTTGGCCACGAACGTGATTTTCGGATATTTTTAGTTTTGCCAATTATTAATCATCGTGCAATTTAAAAAAACAGATCTACAAACGGCATCCAAGATCCTTTTCGCTGTTCTTGGGGTATTCATGTTGCTGATTATTTT
>JAGTVG010000216.1 GCA_018224645.1 Cyclobacteriaceae bacterium | reverse complement strand
CTGTTCAGCAGAAGTCCTCAGCACGAGGTGATCTTTATAAACGCCGAAACACATATTTCCATTGAGCAGATAACCCATCCCGCCAAACATGCTTTTTTTGATCATAAGGTCGTGATTGAAAGTATAGAAATCGATCCGGCTTTCAAGATCATTTCTCTGGAACATCCTTGATTGGGTCTTTTGACCCTGTAATTTACGATTATTATTCCCGGGAATTATTCTGAGTATAATATTATTTTGTTCCGGTCACCACCCAACAGGTTTATCCATATCCTGATAGCCGGGGAAAAACAGGATCAGTGCAATTTTTTTATTGCCTGGAATGAAAAAGAAGTTTAATTTTTTGCCTTTTACGTGATTACCGGCTGAGTGAAATGCCGCTTCAAGGAATAAATGTTTAACTTTCTGAAAAAACCGTCTTGGAAAAAAAAATCATTGAATTCCTGCAGGCAAAATATGGTTTTGATGCGACCCTGGAAGAACTCCGGGGTTATGATGACCTGAACTATCTGCTGACGATCGACGGCAAAGCAGCATATGTCCTGAAACTGAGCCGTGATATCAGTCAGCGTTCCTTCCTGGAATCACAACATAAAATTATCAATATCCTGGCTCATCTGAATGATTTTCAATTCCCCCGGGTGATCCCGGATAAAACCGGTAACCATATAACCAGTTTTGAAGAAATATTCACTGCCAGGATCCTCACCTATATCCCGGGAGAATTTATCGCCGAGGTGCCAAAGAATGATGAATTATCCATGAACTTCGGCAAGTTTCTCGGCAGGGTTGACAGCACCCTCCTTGGCCACCGTAATCCGGTGATCGAATCGAGGCACAATCCCTGGGATATCCGCACATTTCCGGAACTCAGGAATAAACTGGATCAGCTGCAGGATGCCGGTCTGAAAAAACTTATCCACTATTTCATTATTCAATATGAGATGTATATTGGATCGTGCCGGGGGGATATAAGAAAAAGTGTGATCCATAACGATGCCAACGACTGGAATGTTCTCGTGGAAGGGAATAATATCAGGGGGCTTATTGATTTTGGCGATCTGGCCTATACTTATACAGTAAATGAGCTGGCCATTGCGGCCACCTACATGGCCATGGATCGGCAAGATCCGGTCAGCGGGATTCTGCCGTTGATCCAGGGCTATCATCAGGCATTCCCATTGAATGAAACCGAGATTTCCATGCTTTATTACCTGATCGCTGCCCGGCTGGGGATCAGTCTGATCATGTCGGACCTGTCGGAACAGCAGGATCCCGGGAATTCCTACATCGGGATCCATGTAGAAAAAGCTTGTTCTTTAATCGAAAAATGGATCTCGATCAATCCCCGGAAAGCTGAAGATCAATTCCGTGGGGCCTGTGGGTGGCCTTCCCGGGCTGCCGGGAAAGTCACCACCTATTCATCTGAAAGATCAAAATATTTCAGCAAAGTCTTATCGCTGAGTTATCAGGTGCCGATCGTTATGGAAAAAGCCGCTTTCCAGTACATGTATGGTGATCATGGCAGAACCTATGTCGATTGCGTGAACAACATCATGCATGTGGGTCATGCCCATCCCGTGGTGGTGGAGGCAGGCCAGCGGCAGATGGCGATCCTGAATACCAATTCGCGGTATTATTATGATGCTTTATCCAACTATGCAGGAAGGTTGCTGGAACTTTTCCCGGCTCATCTGAACAAGGTTTTCCTTGTCAATTCCGGAAGCGCCGCCAGTGATCTGGCAATCCGGCTGGCGAGAAATTTTACGGGCAGGAAGGACATCATCGTCATGGAACATGGTTATCATGGGAATACCACCACGGGAATTGAAATAAGTCATTATAAATTTGCGGGAAAGGGGGGATCAGGAGCTGAAAAACATATTCATGTGGCTCCCATACCCGATCTATACCGGGGTGAATTCAGAAAAGATGATTCCAAGGCGGGAATCCATTATGCCGAAAAAATCAATCCTTTCCTCAGTCAACCGGTGGCTGGTTTCATCTGTGAACCGATCGTGGGTTGCGGCGGACAGATTGTTCTCCCTCCCGGCTATTTAGATGCAGTGTATAAAAAGGTAAGGCATGCAGGAGGCGTATGCATTGCTGATGAAGTTCAGACCGGATTCGGCCGGGCGGGAAGTCACTTCTGGGCTTTTGAAATGCAGGGGGTTATCCCCGACATCGTGATCCTGGGAAAACCGATGGGGAACGGGCATCCCCTGGGGGCTGTGGTCTGTACCGGGGAGATCGCATCCGCTTTTGAGAACGGGATGGAATTCTTCAGCTCCTTCGGTGGCAATCCTGTGTCCTGTGAGATCGGATCCGCGGTACTGAATGTGATCCGGGCCGAGGAATTACAAAAACAGGCTGAAAATGTGGGTAATTTTCTCCTGAAGGAATTCAGCTCCTTACAGGCCAGGTATCCTGTAATCGGTGATGTGCGAGGATCCGGATTTTTTCTTGGACTGGAACTTGTATCTGACCCTCAATCTCTTGCCCCGGCCACTGACTTTGCAAAAAAACTGATCAATAAAATGAAGGACGCGGGTTTCCTTCTGAGTACGGATGGTCCGTATAACCAGGTGATTAAATTCAAACCGCCCATGTGCTTTTCAATAACAAATGCTGCCGACCTGGTCCTGACCCTTGAATCCACATTGAATTCCGCCGGGTAATTTCTTCGGGAAATTGCTCAGCATGATGAAAAAGCATATTCTATATTTATATAATCATGAAATTTCACTAATATTGGCCCTGTTTTAAACATGAATAAAATGTCGAATCATTTTCATCTGGCTTTTCCTGCAAAGGATATTGAAAAAACGAAAAAGTTTTACGTTGACATTCTGGGTTGCAGGATCACCAAAGCCACTGATCACTGGCTTAATCTTAATTTTTATGGACATCAGCTATCCATTCATAAGTATCCGCACATGAAACTCGATCCGAAAACTATCATCGTGGAGGAAAAGGAAGTCCCCCTGCACCATTTTGGGCTGATCCTTAAAAAGGAGGATTGGGAAGCCCTGGCTATGAGACTTGAAAAGGCAGGGGTCGACTTTATCATATCCCCCAAACTGAAACATGAGAAACAATTGTGTGAGCAGGCCATAATGTTCCTGAAGGATCCCAGCGGCAATGGGATTGAATTTAAATGTTTCACCGATCCCCAGCACATATTCGAAAACTGAGCCAACTAAATATATTTCCGCGATCTGCGAACCTGGCCAGGATTCTCCAGCTGCATGTACCTGATGCTGTAAATATCCCGCCGGGTTGAAGGACTTTCGGGTATGGTAAACTCATGCCATGACTTTGAGTCATGGCATGAGTTTACCATATAAAGGAATCAATGGAATCCTCAAATCCCCAAATCCCCGGATATACAGATCCACCGGTAACAGAGGTGTACTTTGATCATTTCAGGGAAAGTATATCTTCTGCAGGATTACTTTCTTATCGATTTCCCTGCCTTTAACAGGAACCAGTCCGGTAAGTAAATAATAATCCCCATACCAGGGCCTGAAGTCCAGAACCGTTCCATTATTGCCAGCTTCCATTAGTTTTCTTATCCTCCCGTCACCTAATTCAGAATAGGACACGGGCTTCCCATAATAACCGGAGGAAACGATCTTTTCGGCAACCACATGCCGGTCGAATAAGGAGAGCTTCAGACTGTCTGAATAATGCTTCATAAACAGATTCTGTTTCAACCTGTCGGAAACAATGGGGGATAATCCAACCTGACTGAGCCCCCTGATTTCCAGGTTATCGTCTATGGCGACCATCAGGGCCAGCTGAAAATAATAGATCAGGCTTTTATCCATGAAGGACGACGATCCCTTTTCAGTGATATAGGATTCCAGGAGGACGATATTATCATTCCGGAATTCATTCAGCTCGGTTACATGCCAATGGAATTTATCCGGGCTGATCATCGTATTGGAAATATATGCAGCCTGGCTGTTCACGCTGATCCTCTGCATGCTGTCAAGCCGCTGCAGAAGAT
>JAGTVG010000215.1 GCA_018224645.1 Cyclobacteriaceae bacterium | reverse complement strand
GATTACCTTTACAACAGAATCGGTTGCAGACAAGGTCTTTTCAGCGAAACTTGCCAGGAAGTCCGGAAGAATTGATCAGGAAACGCGCACAGAACTTTGGGAGTATGAATTTAACAATAATACTGCTGATCTGATGCCAGGTATGTATGCCGTGGCTCAGCTTAATCTGAACCGTCCATCCCGCTCCTTTGTCGTACCCTATTCAACGGTTGTCACCTCACTGGAAAAAAAATTTGTGATCAGGATCAGCGATAATAGAGCGGAATGGGCGGAGGTCAGGGAAGGCATCCCGCTTGAAAATGGCATTGAAATATTTGGAGATTTGAACGAAGGGGATGTGCTACTTACCACAGGGAGCGAGGAAATAAAACCAGGTACTGCTATACATGTTAACTTACAATAACGATGAAAAATTTTTACCGATTGATCAGCACAGAAGATGATAAAACCTTCATCCTGGTCCGGATGATGACTGGCGCCGTATTTCTTTCTGAAGGGATCCAGAAATTCCTGTATCCCGCCATGCGAGGCAGCGGGCGGTTTGAAAACATGGGATTCCCTGCTCCTGAATTTTTTGCTGCATTTGTCGGTGTCTTTGAGATCCTGTGCGGTCTGTTTTTGATAGTCGGGTTTGTGACCAGAGCCGCCGCCCTTGCCATGCTGATCAATATGACTGTGGCCATTGTGGTAACTAAGATTCCGATCGCTTTCGGCGAAAGTTTCGGTCCATTTGTGCTTCGTGATTTGAAGACCTATGGATTCTGGAGCATGGCCCATGAAATGCGGACCGATTTCGCAATGTGGCTGGGATCCCTGTTCCTCATCATCACGGGTGGGGGCAAATGGTCAGCCGACCGGTTGATCATGAAAAGAACGCCTGATTAAATGACACCTTGAATCAAATAAGCGGAAATTTCTTCACTATTATGGGATATGGCTGCATTTTCCCGGCCATCAGGGAATACATCCGGTGTGATTCGGATACCTTTTAAAAATGCCCGGGCCGAACCCGACGTTTTATTCATCGCACGACCTATAAAACTTTATACTTTAAGGATATCTTTCTATCATTAAGATAATTCGAATATTTATCCTGAAACTCATTCATTTTCATCTGGTGAGCAGGATACCGGTCGGGAATCAACTTCTTGAGATCGGTTTTAAAATGTGCATAGATCCCGAGGTCCAGGGGATAACTTTTTGAATCAACGCCGACAAACAGTCCTTTTTTCCTCGCCGCCGATAAAATGGATCTCCATCTTTCAATTCCAACGCCGCCAACACTTTCATGACCATGGGAAAGGATCATCATAAGAATTTCATCATAGGGATCTGTCTCATTCAAATAATTTTCGATGGATTGGGCAGCTGGATTTGTATTGAAAAATAACCAGAATGGGATCGAACTGGTTTTCATGACCAGCGAAGGAGAATGTATATTGAATGATTCTACCAGTAAACGCTGATATGGCTGTTTTTTACACCGGTTCCATTCACGGAAGATATCGGCAACATTCGGACCCGGATCCTGCGGATGGTTAAAGGATATTTTGGCGAGCCTGTAACCTTCCGACTGACACATCCGGTCAATATCTTTCATCAGATCCCTGTTAAACCCCCACTTGGCTTCAGGACTGACTGTATCCGGCTCAGGCACATCCCAGGCCTCAACGGGAGCTTTTTCTTTTAGAAGAAATTCCCGGATCCGCTCACTGCCATAATAAAATTCTTCAGGTTTAATGTCACCGAGTCCGCCGAATTGAAAAGTATGGCGATCACTTATCCGGATTGCCGGCCATGAAAGTTTGCAGTCAATGATGAATAGGGTGCCTTCGGGCTCCAGATAATCTTTGATGAATTTTTTATACCAGGAACCCAGAACCTGTTTTTTTATTCGAAAATATGCAATCGAACCGGCTCGGATCCGGTCATACACAGGATCCATCATCTGGTACAGGGACCAATCTATCGCCAATTTCGGTCTGTCAACTGAAAATTTTCTGCCTTTATATATGGGCACCAGAAATGTATTGGGCAGCCAGGGTATTTTTAAAGCGGCAAACAGGTGATTCAAAGCCCCGTTAGAGGAACCAATGGCTATGGCAGGATATTTCCGTGCGGGGTAAATGTGATAAATCCACCGGGTGATCTTTTCCGCATCAATTTCATCGATCTGGTTTTTCGAGGCGGAATCATATACTCCCCCGTAAAAATACAGGTTCTTTTTCCATTTATCGGGAAAATTATTGACCAACGGAGAAAGAATCCTTCCCATCGGCAAAGTGCCCATTTTCGAATATTCCTCATCTCTGAGGAAACTGCTGAGCGCACCCGCCAGATCTGTGGCCGAATCAAACCGCGAGAGGAATTCAGGTGCATTCTCACCGCTTTTTTTAAAAATGGAGATTTTCATGTTCATGTATACCTTTAAATATCTTCCTTAACAGGGCATGTGTCGGAACTGGAGTGTTGTCTTACTACCTGGCACCTTGTAATAAAATAAATCAATCGCTCCTATAAAACAATTATTGTTACATCTTTTAGGGAATGTTAATGGCGGGCATACCTTAATAATCAACCGGTTTTCATCCAGAGATGAATATTTAATTATTTTTACCTGTCCAAATCAAGACCAAACAAAAAATGAAACGAATCATTGGCTACTTCCTTCAGGGATTGTTATATCTCGGCCCCATTGCCGTTACCATTTATCTTATCGTCCAGGTTTTTAATTTTATAGATGGACTGCTGAGGGATTATATCGAATATGTGTTCGGGATCACCATCCCGGGTCTCGGGCTTGCCATCATCCTGATCATCCTGACGGTACTGGGATACCTGGGCCAGACCATCCTGGCCAGCCCATTCAAAAGGATCCTGAAAAAATTAATTCTGAAAATCCCCCCGGTCAACCTGATCTATTCGTCTCTGAGCGATTTTTTTGCCGCCATAGTCGGCAAGGAACGGAAATTCAACAGACCGGTACTGGTCAGGATTCATGACAACTCCGAACTTTCGAGGATTGGCTTTATTACGGAAGATGAACTGGATAGATATGGAATGGTGGATAAAGCAGCCGTTTATTTTCCTTTCAGTTATGCCATTTCCGGCGAACTGCTCATCGTTCCCAGAAAGAACATTACTGAATTGAACATACCTGCATCCGTAGCAATGAAATTCATCCTCTCCGGGGGCGTGACGGATATCGAACCGGGATACTGAAGGATGCGTATGAAGTGTATGATGTGGAGTGAATCAACTCAATACACATAATAACACAATCCTTCTTTTCCCGAAGTTGACGCCGATGTTGCGCATCAGGATCTGGCTAGGTTCAACTGTGCCCATCCTCCAGCACAGCCCTAAACTGAACCATGATATTTCCGGACAGTCAGTACAGGATTCTCCTGCAGGAACTGGTTTCAGAAATCCGCTTAACAGATGTGCCTGGAAATCATATTTCATATAATCAGTCTTGACTTTCCTGTTTCTGTTGACTGCAGTCCGCTGCCTGACTTAATTTGAATGAAATCAATGGGTATAAGTTCCGGATCGATAATGCCATGATAATCACTATTCCGACATCTTGCTCCTCAGTTCCTTGTATTCAGCCCAGTCGAAATTTTTTACAAACGAAAACGCGGATTCGGCTCCTTTTCTGAAAAGAAGTAATTTTTCTTCATCAGAAAGGTTGAAATTTAGCCAGTTGACAAGCTGATCGGCATTGATGAAAGTGATCAACCGGTTGAAGTCAGGATTTTTCCTGAGGAATTCATTGTCACTGTCGTGGCGCATCGTGGCAATCAGTCCCCCCAGATAACTGCTCAGATCATCGACCAGTTCGAAGGATTCCCTGAACGTACTTAACCTGACGCCGAAAGTAGGTTTCCTCGGGATCCCGCTTCCGGGCAAATGAAAGACATCAATGGGAAAATTGGAAATAAGCCCTCCATCCACAAAACTGGCACTTGGAGGAACCTTGCCGGTGTAAAGTGCCCACCTGATCCATTCCGGATGTCCGGAGGTGCCGGCATCGGGTATGTCATCTGCAGCGAATGGCATGAAGAAAAGTGGGACCGACATCGATGCCCTTACCAGCTGGCAGGGTTTCATGTTTATATGATCCTTAAAATACAGATGAGCCATATCCGGAAATACCACCTTGGTACGTGTGGTGATGTCGGCGGTAATAATGGCAATTTTTGCCATGGAATCACCAATCTGTTTTCCAGTGATCCGGTTTATCAATTTATCGGGAAAATGTTTACTCGACCGGAGGGATATCAATTGCTCCAGGGTGCCGATTTCGGACGAACCCTCCTTAAGTATCTGATCGATCCACTTCTCGAAATCCTTTCCGGGATTCAGACCGAAATCAAAAAACAGGGCTTGTTTAATTTTCCGGATATTGAACAATAACTTGAGGATCAGTTTTTTAAAAGGCGTTCCGTCGATTAGTTTCTGTGTGATCTTCTTCAAGGTCGGATCTCCATCCACAAGATCGAATAAATTCTTCTGTGCCAGAATAGTCAGAAGCATTTCTGATTTTGCCTGGTCTATGGGACCCAGTCCGGCCATCAGTAACGTGTTGATCGCTCCTGCCGAGGTGCCGGCGACGTGAAAAAAACGGATCCCGAGACGTTCGAGCATCCAGGTATACCCCACGAGCGCAATGCCAAGAACCCCCCCTCCCTCCTGTACGAGATCTACATACTGGTTGCCGGCTCCATCCAGAATATCCGATACCTGCCATTTTGGATTTTTTTTGAGTTCTTCGGCTTCAGACAGAAGATTCTTCAGCGATTCGTGTTGGATGAATTCGCCTGCAGTTGAAAATTGTTCCATGGTTCAGTGATTGAGATTGGTTTAAATCATCTCATCCTGGAAATTATCCGGATGAATAATTTCAAAAATTAAGGATTATTTTCTAAAATAAAAATTTATCAGCGTGCATCCATGCCGGATATTAAGTGATGGTAGCGATGACATCCCTTGCAGGGACGTCATCGCTACCAGGTTTTTGTAAAATTTTGTTTTGTTCTTATGGAAAACAATTGAAATATTGCGTACCTTACATCCCCATTATCAAAAATTTATTTTGTCGAAACTTGTTTTAATGAATTCTTTTTAAAAATCAACCCATTGTAGCCTCTTTAAAAATTTCGCCCAATTTTTAGGGACTAAATCGGGCAGCGAAAAAACGAAAAATATGAAAAAATTAAATATAGGGGTAATTGATCTTATTCACAGGGGCCCAACCAAGGCTCTTTATTTCAGGTTGATGAATGCAAATCTTGCGAGCATCATGCCGACCGTAATTGCCTTCTGGTGCGAGAAAGCCGGTCATAATGTTCATTTTATCACCTATACCGGATTTGAAAAACTGGAAAAGGAATTCCCCGAAAAGCTGGATCTTCTTTTCATCAGTGCATTTACACAAGCGGCGCCGCTGGCATATTCCATCAGCGCTTTATTCAGATCAAAAGGAACGGTAACCGTACTGGGCGGACCCCATGCCCGCTGTTTTCCGGACGATGCGGTCAACTATTTTGACTATGTACTTGGGTTCACCGATAAAAACATGGTAGACGATATCCTGCAGAATTTCAGTTCAAATCCTGAAGCAGGCAAACATTTATCAGCAAAAGGTCAGCCAACTTCCCTGCCCAGTGTCAAAGAAAGATGGAAATACATCGAGCCCACCCTGAAAAAAGCACCTGTCCTCAAGATCATACCCATGATCGGCAGTATGGGATGTCCCTATACCTGTTCATTCTGTATCGATTCGACAATTCCCTATCAGATGCTTAACCTCGATACATTGATCGATGACATCCGTTTTCTGAGGACGAAATTCAAAAAACCCATGATCGGCTGGCATGATCCGAATTTTGGCATCCGGTTTAATGATTATATGGAGGCACTGGAATCGGCCGCACCGCATGGCACCATTCAGTTTATTGCCGAAACAAGCCTTTCCATTCTCACAGAGGATAATCTCTCACGGCTCAGGGATAACGGCTGTGTGGCCATGTTGCCTGGCATCGAATCATGGTACGAATTGGGAAATAAAACCAGGGCTTCAAGAAAAACAGGTGAGGAAAAGGTACAACAGGTCTCCGAACATGTAAGAATGGTCATGAAATATATTCCCTATATGCAGGCCAATTTCGTCATGGGACTGGATTCGGATGAAGGGAGTGATCCATTCGAATTGACCAAAAAATTTATCGATAATGTTCCTGCTGCCTTGCCGGGTTATTCATTGTTGACAGCTTTCGGCGAAGCTGCCCCCATTAACCTGGAATATCAGAAAGAAAACAGGGTACGTCCATTCCCCTTCCATTTCCTGAATAACCACATGGCCATGAACGTTAAACCCAAAAATTATGAGTGGATCGATTTTTATGACCACGTGATTGATCTGACAAGCTATACCTTTTCATGGAATGCAATTCTAAAGCGGGTCTCTAACGGAACCCATTTTACCGAACGATGGATGAATTTCGTAAGGGCCATTTCCTCAGAAGGATTTGGAAGGATCCGGTATTTTAAACAGATACGGCAGAATCTCCAGGATGATCACAAGTTCCGTGACTTCTTTGAGGGTGATACAAATGAAGTCCCCCAATTTTACAAAGATATCGTCCGGCGTGATCTTGGTGATCTTTATGCCTGGTTCCCTGAAAAGTCATGGACCTATGATCCTCAGGCCTATCTTAAAAAAACGTCGGTCATTAAAGCGTCTGCACTTTCAGCTTAACTTCCAGTTTCCCCGGTAATCCCTTTTGACAAACTGGTTTGCCTTTTCGAAGTTGGTGATCTTCATGTTTTCACCATCCCACAGGAGTTTTTTCCTTCCGGGGAATTCATTTCCTGATT
>JAGTVG010000214.1 GCA_018224645.1 Cyclobacteriaceae bacterium | reverse complement strand
TCAGGGATGGCAACACCGATTTCAACATTGATTTATTTAATAAACGGTTGGGGTATCCTGGTAAATTTCACTGTACATGTTCCCGGAAAATACGTTTAAGCTTTTCTCGAGAGGCTGTATACGCGGTTATTGGCGTTTTCAGCATCCCTTCGGTCCGCCTCATGTTTAAAAAGGTTCTTTTCCAGGAGTTTGGCCGAACGGAAATTGTCCATGTGGGTGAATGCCTCCAGTTTATTCAAGCCGAGGGTATCGAAACCATAGCCAAGTACACATTGAAGGGCTTCATTCATGTATCCAAATCCCTGGAAGGAGGGACTCAATTCATAACCTATTTCAGCGGTGGCCCTGACTTCAGAAAAATTCCAGAGGCAGATCGTTCCGATAAGTTCCGGCCGGTCTTTCAAACAAATTGCCCAATATACCCAGTTTTCCTTTTTTATCCCGTCAATGATTTTTTTAATAAATTTGCGCGTCTCATTTATATCCGACTGTTTCCTCCGGTCAATATACCGGTTAACCCCATCATCCGAACGGAGGTAAAATAGGGTAACATCATCTGATATTTTCAATTGCCTCAGGACCAATCGTTCAGTGGTCAGTTCGGGGAAATCGGAAAACCAGGTTATGTTCATTTATTGATATTTTTTTAAGGTAATTTATTAGTATTTTCCATGGCCGCCAGATTCCGTCTGTTCTATTTAATGAATTAAAAAATAAAACCCTATCCGGTAATTATTTTTCAAGATATTCTTTTAAACGCTGAATTACAGCTGGCCAGGCCTGTTTTACGGCCGAATAGTACCAGTCCCAGTCCTTTCCTTCCTGATAGCCTTCCTGGCAGATGTATGCCATGGTTGTTTCATTCTTTTTTTCCGCACGGACTGTTAATTTCATCGGTCCAAAAAAAGGCCTTTCCGGATTCAGGTAAACCATATGGTCAATCACCAATTCCCTTCCCGACTTATATTCTTTAATAATCCCGGTGGAAACATAGCCGAATCCATTTTCGGTTATATTCCAGGCCAGGGTATAAAGTCCATCGGGTTTTTTATCAATAAGTGCCCTTTCCACTAGCCACCATGTCCTGAGTTTGTCCGGATTGGTAAATGCTGAAATGATGTTTTCAGGCGTTGTCTTAACACGTACTTTAACTTCTACCTTTTTCATTTGATCCGTAATATCAGTAAAAACAAGAACAAAATTAAGCCAATTTCCCGGGTGATCATTTATTTTATCTCAATCCATGCTAAACCAATCCCTTCCGGCTGATGAGGGCATAGGTGAATTTATCGTTCCATTCCGTGGAAGCCTGTTTACAGAGTTCCATGAATTCGTGATATTCCCTGATGCTGGCAAAGACCTGGCATCCGGCCGACCATTTATCGACAAGCGTGGATTCTCCCGAAGCGGATGCACGGTGAATGTTGATCCCGAAGAACCCGGTCTGTTCACGGCCTGAATCAAAATCCAGTTTGTTGTCACGGTTGAAATCCCGGATAACCGTCACAGGTTTGTCCTGTACGAGTGCGGTATATTTGTTTTTATGCAACCCCAGCCTGAAAGATGCCTGGTATTGCCCCTCCTTTAAAATGGCAGTTCCCGATTGATTGATGGGATTGAGGAGCAGGCGAGTCCCGGATCTGTGGTGATTTTATAAGTTCTTGTATTCCAGGTATTCTGGTATTTCCAGAAGACATGGATCTCGTCATCAAAGGCATTGGGTACTGCATTGTCGTTCCGGATGCCGACAATGTTCAGGTTATAGGGCCTGGTGTCGTTCCTGAATACCTTATAATCCTGTCGTTCCAGGGCATGAATCAATTTTTTAAGGTTGTCCGGGACGATTTCAACAGGACCTTTCACTTTAACCGAGACCGGTTTATCTGACGGCTTTTTCAGATCAAAGGTTTTGTTCCTTGCTTTGACCTCACCCAGATCGAAAAGTCCCAGCCGGTTTACAGCGGCAATCACCGATTCCCCCGGGTTTGTTGTGAGATGGTTCGGATCAAAGGTCAGCGCAGGAGACAGCAGGTTATCCAGTTCACCGGTATCAGATGCCAATTGACGGGAATGTTCTGAGTTCCTGCCCAGCATATTCCTGATCACCTGCATATCGACACAGGGACAGGCTTTCCAGCTGTAATCAGGAAACTCATTGTGACCCAGCACATCCTCAGCCCTAAGATCAAATTCAGTACATAGAAACCGCAATAGTTTCATCAGGGGTGCAAGCTGCCTTTCCTCGAGGGTTTCCTTTCTGAAATCGCCAACAAGGCAGATCCCGATGGCCAATCCATTTTCCCTGCCTACATGATAACTTTTAACGGTAAGATCATTACACCATTTTACGGTTCCTTTTTTTTCGATGACAAAATGGTATCCAATGCCTGGCCAACCGTGATGTTGTATATGATATCTGGCAAAAGATTCCGCAGATCCGGTGCGGGTCAGGCTGTGATGGACCGCAATTTTCCGAATGTCCGGCAATGGTCTTACCGCATATGTTTTCCCGGGATTTTTTAACAGTTTTTCACGGCAGTCCATGGAACCCGGAATATGTACGATTGAAGTGGTCATTCAGCCATCAGATCTGCGGTTAGGGCATCGGCAGGGGAATAATCCGCCTTAATTTTGCCATTTTCCAGTCTTTTAATGGTGATCGTAATGGACTGCGCTCCATTTTCTCCGGCACTGCAGAATTCGAAAACAAAGGGCCTCCTTGCATGTACACGGGATTTGCCGGAAAGAATTCCTGTTCTTTGCTTAAACCATTGCCAGAGTTTGATCCGCTGCCAGTAAGTCTGGATGGGGACAGGTTTTAAAAACATCTTTAATACCACTTCATTCATCGATAAATACCTGCTTTGAGGAATTCCCTTGAATATATCCCTTGGAATATGCTCTCCCTTGGGACAATGGGCAGCCATCCAGGTCCATGCTTCCACCTGGCTTGCATGCATGGACATATCCGCCTTGATCACTTCTTCCACAAGTCCCTTAACCAGTCCTTTAATTTCTGATTCCATGACATTTTGATTTTCAGTTTTCCAGCGACCTTATCAAGCAGGAATTGAGCATTTTTCACTAAAGGAAAATGCCAGACTATGTTTTTACCGAATAGTTTGACCGGGGTGACTCCCTTAGTGATCATTACTTTGGGTCGCTGATATTTTCAGTTATGCTGTTAATGACCTTTTGTAACCCGGCCGGAAGCGGAGATTCGCTCACATGGATCTTAACATCAAGCGTACCACCCCGGTTGGCCGTGTTTTCCCTGTTGGTCGTATGTTCAATCGAACCTGTCAGTTTAGCTCCTATGAACTTTGCCAGGAGCCCGGTTGTCCCCACTTCAAGATTTGTCCCGGAGGTCTTTTTACTGGTTTCCCTGTATACCTGCGATATGTTATAATTAAAACTTACACTCAGGGAGTCAAAATGGAGACTGGGAACCTTAACGAGTGCGAGCAACGGTACCCTGATCTTTTTTCCTTTTTCTTCCACTTTACCATTGGCGTCTGTTTCAGTCACTGTCGTCTCAAATTCCACACTTTTATTTTTATCATTCAATTCATTGATGAACTGCAGGGTAGTTTCTGCAGCCACCCTATGCGCCTCTATTGTCGTGAGCAGGGGCGTGGCAATGATAAAATCGAGGGGAATTTTTGCAAATTCAGCAGGAGATACCACTGAGGGTACTTCTTTTGCCGGATTACCTGGATTGACTGGATCATTAGGCATAATGAGTTTGATTTATAGGTTTAACATAATTAAATATCTTTTTTATCCACCACATCCATGTTGTTTGTCAGATGTACCATTAACTTCTCCAGTCCATAGGGCATGGGTGTATTCCCTACCTTAATATTGATCTTTATGGATGCTTCCGTTGATTCTTCCTTACGGGGGGCAAAGTGACCGCGGATCGATTTAGGCTCCTTGATCAGAAACCACGGCCTTCCTTTTTCTTCCTCCGGATCTTTATACACGGCGCCCATTTGTTTATATTCTATATTTTCGGAGGAAACTTCAAACTCGTATGAAAAGTCAGCCTCATTGATCGCAAGGGGCCTGATGGGCAACAGGGCCAGATTGGGTATGCTTAAGAGATAATCATTG
>JAGTVG010000213.1 GCA_018224645.1 Cyclobacteriaceae bacterium | reverse complement strand
TTGCTTTATTCGAATCAGAAAAACTGAGGACTTATTTGTCATATTTGCAGAGAATTACCGAGGAATATAACAACAGACCCGTAGTTCCAGTACTCAAACCAAAAAGAATAGATAACTAGGTTTATGAATGATCAGATCAATATAACTTTTCCGGACGGAACGGTTAAAAAATTTCCCAAAGGAGTGACGGGGATGGAAATTGCCGGAAGTATCAGTGAAGGTCTGGCGCGAAATGTATTGTCCGTTCAGGTAAACGGAGAAATCCGGGACCTGAACCGGAAAATTGAAGATGATGCAGCTGTAAAACTGTTTACATGGAATGATCCGGAGGGAAAATATACTTTCTGGCATAGTTCTGCGCACCTGATGGCCGAAGCCCTTGAAGCACTGTATCCGGGGATCAAATTCGGAATCGGGCCGCCAATCGATCAGGGATTTTATTATGATGTGGATTTCGGTGATCAGGAATTCGATGCGGCCGACCTGGAAAAGATCGAGGAAAAAATGCTGGAAATCGCAAGAAATAAAAATCTGTATATCCGCAGGGACGTCAGTAAAAAAGAGGCGCTGGAATATTTCCGGAAAAAAGGTGACGAATATAAACTGGAATTGATCGCTGAACTGGAAGATGGGACAATATCGTTTTACCATTCCGGTAATTTCATTGATCTCTGTAAAGGCCCGCATATTCCTGATACCAGCCCGATCAAAGCGGTAAAATTATTGAATGTCGCCGGGGCATACTGGCGCGGGGACGAACGCCGAAAACAGCTCACCCGGATATATGGCATTGCCTTTCCGAAACAGAAAGAATTAAAGGAATATCTTGAATTACTTGAGGAGGCCAAAAAAAGGGATCATAGAAAACTGGGAAAGGAACTGGAGCTGTTCGCTTTTTCAGAAAAAGTAGGCATGGGGTTGCCATTGTGGCTGCCGAAAGGGGCCCAACTGAGGGAAAAACTTGAAAATTTCCTGAGGAAAGCACAGGTTAAAGCAGGATATCAGGCCGTCGTGACACCCCATATCGGGAATCAACAATTATACCAGATATCCGGCCATTATGAGAAATACGGAAAAGATTCATTTCAGACGATTCATACGCCCAATGAAGGGGAGGAATTCATGCTGAAACCGATGAATTGTCCGCATCATTGTGAAATTTATGCCATCCGTCCGCGAAGCTATAAAGAACTTCCGCTCCGGATGGCAGAGTTTGGAACTGTATACAGGTATGAACAGAGCGGGGAATTGCATGGTCTGACCAGGGTCAGGGGATTTACTCAGGATGATGCGCATATTTTCTGCCGCCCCGACCAGGTCAAGGATGAATTCAAGAATGTGATTGACCTGGTGCTTTATGTCTTTGATGCCCTCGGATTCGGGGAGTTTACGACACAGATATCCTTAAGGGATCCGGATAATAAGGAAAAATATATCGGGAGTGATGAGGCATGGGATCAGGCAGAAAGGGATATCATAGAAGCCGCTGCAGAAAAGAAACTCAACACCGTTACCGTATTGGGAGAAGCAGCCTTTTACGGACCGAAACTTGATTTTATGGTCAAGGATGCCCTGCAGAGAAGCTGGCAACTGGGAACCATCCAGGTGGATTATAATTTGCCGGAACGGTTTAAGCTCGAGTACATCGGGGCGGATAACCAGAGGCACAGACCGGTGATGATCCACCGGGCGCCGTTTGGCTCGATGGAACGATTTGTTGCGTTGCTGATTGAACATTGCGGGGGTGATTTCCCGTTGTGGCTTGCCCCCGACCAGGTTGCTGTATTACCAATTTCTGAAAAATATGCTGATTATGCGAATAAGGTATATGCCGCCTTAAAATCCGAAGAGATCAGCGGATTTGTTGACCATCGTGATGAAAAGATCGGCAGGAAGATCAGGGACGCGGAACTCAATAAAATTCCACTCATGCTGATCGTTGGGGAATCAGAAGAAAATGCCGGGGAAGTTTCATTGAGAAAACATAAACAGGGAGATGTAGGAAAATTCAAATTAAATGATTTTATTGATTTCTTTAACCGGGAAATAGAATTCAGCCTGACAAAAAACTGACCCGATGATGGTCAATCTTTTAACCGGGTTTATTTTGTTAGTTTAAATTATTAGCGATATTTGCACTTCATTAAAAAAAAGGAGGATAAACTATTAGACCAAGAACTAATTTCCGTAGACAAGGTGCGATAGAGGAACCGTATCGGGTCAACAAAAGAATAAGAGCCCGGGAAGTTCGGGTGGTTGGTGAAAATGTAAGGATGGGCGTTTATCCTATCCATCAGGCGCTGGAAATGGCAGAGAACCAGGGATTGGACCTGGTTGAAATCTCTCCAAATGCCAATCCGCCGGTATGCAAGATCATCGATTATTCCAAGTTCAAGTACGAACAGAAGAAAAAACAAAAGGAAATCAAGGCGAAAACCCAGAAAACGGTCGTTAAAGAGATCCGTTTCGGGCCTAATACAGACGATCATGATTTTAATTTCAAGTTAAAGCATGCGATTAATTTTCTGAAGGACGGTGCCAAAGTCAAAGCCTATGTTCATTTCGCCGGACGTACCATCGTGTTCAAGGAAAGAGGGGAAATTTTGTTGTTGAAGTTTATCCAGGAGCTGGAAGAATTGGGGAAAGTAGAACAGGTGCCAAGAATGGAAGGAAAAAGAATGACTGTGATCCTTTCTCCAAAAACAGGTGGTAAAACGAAATAAATAATCCGAATATGCCGAAAGTAAAGACAAAATCAGGAGCCAAAAAAAGATTCAAGTTGACTGGAACAGGTAAGATCAAGAGAAAGCATGCCTATAAAAGTCATATTCTGACTAAAAAAGAAACGAAACAGAAGCGGAATCTGACCCATGATGCAATTGTTGATAAAGCAGATGTTCCACGGGTGAAAAAGATGCTCAACATTTAATCAGGTTCTATGTTAAACCAGATATTTGGTTTTAAGATCCGGTAGGACGCCAAATGTCAAAATACTAAAAAAATGCCAAGATCAGTAAATCATGCCGCCTCCAAGGCGAGAAAAAAAAAGGTCCTCAAGCAGGCAAAAGGTTTTTGGGGACGCAAAAAAAATGTCTGGACAGTAGCCAAAAATGCCGTTGAAAAAGGTTTGACCTATGCCTACAGGGACAGGAGGGCAAAAAAGAGGGATTTCAGAAAATTATGGATCCAGCGGATCAATGCCGGGGTTAGAGAATATGGATTATCCTATTCGTATTTTATGGGCGGATTGAAGGATGCCGGCATCGACATCAACCGTAAAACGCTTGCCGACCTCGCGATGAATCATCCTGAGGCCTTTAAGGCAATCGTTGAAAAGGTTAAAAAATAATAAGATATTCAGGTTTCGGTATACAGGCCGGTATCCTGTCATTATCCTCAAATCCAAAAAAAACTTTTTGTGAATGTCCCGGAATGACTTGTATTCCATGCCATGATGCCGGGTTAGTTGTCCACCAAATCGACAGAAAACCAGTTCATAGTTCATCGATATCGATCAGAAAATTCTGATAGCTGTTCCGGAGTTCCTGTTCTGTTTTCGTTTCCCCTGTGATTTCAGCAAGCCTGATCCCTTCGATAAAAGCTGATCTTGCTTTTTCAATGGCCCCGTTCTCCCTGAAAAAATTAGCTGCCTGATAATAGGTGGGCAGATATTCGGGAAAACGATTTAATAATTTATCGAAAACTTCGTCAGTCCTGATGGTATTCCCGGATTTCGCATATTCCAGGGCCAGGATATACCATAAAAACGGATCATCAGGATCAGCATGCAGCATTTGCCGGATTTCCTCAATTCTATTATTCACTGAATACTGATTTTAATTCACAATATAGTTCTTTATCTTCATGAGGTATTATAAATTTGATGTTAAAGAAGAGTCAATGAAAATACTGGTGTGCATAACACATGTCCCTGATACGACCAGCCGGATTGCCTTTGTTGATAATAATACGAAGTTTGACTCAAATAATGTTCAGTTCATCATTGGGCCCTATGATGATTATGCGATCTCCAAAGCTGTTGATCTGAAGACAAGCCACCAGGCCAGCGTCACTGTACTCAATGTTGGACTTCCGGATTCGGATCCTACCTTAAGGAGGGCATTGGCCATAGGCGCCGATGATGCGATCAGGGTCAACGCGGAACCTGTTGATTCATTTTATGTGGCTAAACAGATTGCAGAAGTGGTCAGGAACAATCAATACGACCTTATCCTGATGGGTCGTGAATCCATCGACTTCAACGGAGGAATTGTACACGCAATGGTAGGAGAGATGGTAAAAATGCCAGCGTTCTCACCGGTTATGGAGATGGAAATTGAAGATGGCGGCGTAAAATTAACAAGGGAAATTGAAGGGGGAAAAGAATATATTGAAACAAAACTTCCATTGATCGCCGGATGCCAGGAACCTATTGCTGAATGGAAGATCCCAAATATGCGGGGGATCATGACGGCAAGAACCAAACCATTCAAGGTACTTCAGCCTGTAGATTCCGATATCAGAACAAAAACGGAATTATTTTCACTTCCAAAGGAAAAAGGAAAGGTCCGGATGGTCGATCCTGAAAATGTTGATGAATTGGTCGAATTATTAATCAGGGAGGCTAAAGTAATTTAAATCTATGCCGGTTTATGTTTTTATAGAGAGAGACGAAACAAAAATCAGAAAGACCTCCTATGAGGCAATTTCCTATGGTGCTGAAATTGCATCTATCGTTGGTAATCAGGTGGTGGGGGTGGTCCTGGGATCTATCGATAAGGCTGAATTGGAAGGTTTGAGTAAATTCGGCTGCCATAAAGTGATTCATTGCCCGGACCCTGTTCTTGATCAGCCGATGATCAGATCATATGTAAGTGTTCTTTCAGAATTAATGGAAGCAGAGCCGGCGGAATTTTTCATAACCGCTCAATCCGCCCTGGCCGATCCTGTTGCGGCCATGCTGGCCGTGAGGACTGGAGCTTCTGTCGCCACAAATGTTACTTCAGTTCCGGACCTGGAAAATGGATGCCGTGTGCAACGTGGGATCTATACCGGGAAAGCATTTGAAACCGTTGAACTGAAGTCAGAAAAAAAGGTCATTTCCATTAGAAAAAATGCATGTGGTATTAAGGAATATGAAATAAATGCTGAAATTGTCACATCTGATCTGAAACCTGAAGAATACAGCGATGTTAAGATTACAGGAGCGGATAAGGTCAAAGGGGATATTCTGCTTTCCGAAGCAAAAATTATCGTTTCGGGAGGAAGAGGCATGAAGGGGCCGGAAAACTGGGGTATGATTGAAGAACTTGCGGATACACTCGGCGCTGCCAAAGGTTGCAGCAAACCAGTTTCCGATGCCAACTGGAGGCCGCATCATGAACATGTGGGCCAGACCGGGATCAAGGTAAGCCCTGATCTCTACATTGCCATCGGGATCAGCGGTGCCATTCAACATGTTGCGGGAGTAAGTGCTTCAAAATTTATCGTTGTGATCAATAACGATCCGGAAGCGCCTTTTTTCAAGGTTGCAGATTATGGCATGCTGGGCGATGCATTTCAAATTGTTCCCAGATTAATTGAATCAATAAAAAAATATAAATAAATTTAATCAGACGCGTGGATAAAATTCGATTAGAAATATTAGGCCTTTCAT
>JAGTVG010000212.1 GCA_018224645.1 Cyclobacteriaceae bacterium | reverse complement strand
TAAAGAAACAAGTTCTCAATTAAATTGAGGGGCTTATTTTATTTATGGTAAAAAATTCAGGTAAAAAATTAATAATTGATCCTCTTTGCACAATCTTTCGATTCTCAATTGAATGGCCGGAACTGAAAGGCATTATCCCGGCAATTAATTTCCACGGCTTTTCAGTTATGAAATTTGATTAGGGGATACTACTCTATTAAATGATTAATTTTTTCTGCAGATATTGAACGTTTACTACCTGTTAATTTTTTTTCCAAGACAATCCTCCATACTATGTTCAAATTCAACCAAAACATTACCGCCTTTCGAGGTTAAATGGTAAACGACCATCATTCTGAAAACAATACCACCACCAACAAATTGCAGTTTTTCTACATACGATGAATTAAATGAATGATCCTCATAAATTTTTATATCCCTCCAAAAATCCTGTGTATGATACTTAGTTCCGGTGGTTACACCATTTAAAGTTCCTGCTACTCTTAACGTGTATTCTCTAGCTGGAAGCTCTCTTTGGGAATGTTCAATAATAAATGCTGTTACTTCACCCTCAACAAATTCTCCTTCACCCCCATCGGCGCAGGAAATATATACACGTATTCCATATGTTTCCCCTGAAAATCCATGCAAGCCTTGGGCAATAGTCAGAGAATAAAATGAAATGAAAAAAAAGAACATGGGAAAAGGAAGTAAAATTTTTTTGAAAATTTTCATGATTGTCAGGATTTGGTTATTAATAGATTTAATAATCAATCCTTATACCCAGAAATGCATGAGGTGTGGCAACTTGGAATTTAAAGAAATCAATAGACGAATAAAAGTATAATTATAAGAATTACAAATAAAAGGCCACCTCCCTTTTCAGTTTTCTATTATATTCTAAAAAGCGTCGCACGGAATAATCACCCCCCTAATGTCTTTTATCCCTGTACCTGTCCTGGGGTATCGTGTGCCGAGGAATATTGGGATGCTTCTGTAGTTTGGTTTTCATCCGCAGCCCATCCGGTTTAATTTTGCTAATTCAATTATGCAGAAAAATACGTAAGGTAAGGATAACGAACTTAATTTATTGTAGATCAGCGCGAACTTACCTGCAATGAAATATTATCGGGTTATTTAAACAGTCTTTGTATTTAATCATTTATTTTTTCTTAACTTACCGCTTGGTCCATTTTCAGGATCAAATTAAATAATGTGTCAAGACCAATTAAAAACTAACAACCATGAAAAAATTACTGAAACATTGCATCTATTCTTTTATAATCCTTACCATTGTTTTATCATGCACGGAGGAAGGTGACGTCGGTCCGCAGGGCCCGCAGGGGGAACAAGGGGAACAGGGCGAACAGGGCCCGCAAGGGGATCAGGGTCCCCAGGGTGAACAGGGTCCTCAGGGCGAACAGGGCCCGCAAGGGGATCAGGGTCCCCAGGGTGAACAGGGTGAGCCCGGTACAGCGAATGTCATTTATTCAGATTGGACCGCTTTTCTAAGTGCTACATGGACTGCCCCTTTCAGCTTCTTTGGTCAGAACCGCCGGAATTATTCGATTGAAGTTACTACGATAACTGAAGATATCATCAACAGCGGAACGGTTGCCGTATATGTCAGGTTCGGGGGTACAACGAATAACATTCAGCCGCTGCCGATCATTCAGGCCATAACTCAGGTAAAAAACCAGTTTCTCGGACACTTTTTACAGATCGGCAATATCGTACTGTTTTATCATAATATGGATGATGAACTTGATCCGGGAACCATCGGTTCCGGGAATAGTTACCGGTATGTAATCATTCCCGGGGGAACATCCTTGTCGGGCAGATTGGCTGACCTGGATCTGAATGATTACGAGGCGGTCAAAAAGTATTATAATATTCCGGATTAACCCCGGCGGCAAAATTCAAAAGATATGGAAGTGGCTGGTCATGCCGCTTCCTTTTCACCTCCCCCGGCTCAAGTCCTGGCGGGAGGTAACCTTGTAATCAGGACTTGTGCCATCAAATATTTTCCCTCCGGCAAATGTCCCGGCCAATGGCCGAGCACAGGCAGGACTTTGTGTCAGAACAAGACCTTAGCGCCTGCGAGAACGGGATGAGGGGAGCATTTTATCCGAATAAGATTGAAAATTAAATGTTACAGGACCCTCCCCGAATAATGCATCTGCATTTCAGGCTCCCGGCCGGGATGGCCATGGCAGCGGAAACTCCAGGTCAGCGCTCTGAACAATTATTCCACACCCACAATATCAGAATATGGAGAGTAGATTTCCATTTGATAAAGCAGGATCTGATTTTGCCCGGAAAAAAAGTATAAACCTTGAACCAGTATGGGGTTGGTCAGTTCACAAAAATTAAAATTATTAATAAAAATGTGAAACTGATCACAAATAAAGTAATTCCGGCTCTGAAAATCTTTTTACTTATATCGTCCATGATCAGAGATTTTAGAGATCAATGAAAGGTAAAAAAAAATCCGGTCATCTCAATAATTTCATCATTAAAAATTATTGAACTGCAAAATTTTTTACCAGCAGGTGTTGCCGTGGGGCCCGGGACCATCCGGATCAAGATTCCCGAATTGTCTCAAAAAATGGCAAATGATTCTCGGCATTTACTGAAGAGATAATTTGATGGAAGGCCGGACGCGGCCTTATTTTTTCTTTTTCTTGAATATTCCCTTAAAAAACTGCTTGAATTTCGATCCTTCCTGGGGGATGGAGTCCTTTTTATTCTTTTTCCCGAAAATGCTTTCAAAGAACCTGTTCAGGCCTCCCTTTGTCCGGGTTGGTTCGCAGGCCATCCGGGCCAGGTATGCACCAGGGATACTGAAATTCCTTAGATATGCATTCTTAAGGCTGGGATCGGTTTCAATATCCCTGATCAGGTAACCGGCAATGGGCAAGGCGAGGGAAGAACCGCTCCCGTTGTTTCCCGAGGTAAAATGGATCTGCGGGTCGAAAGCGCCAACCCATATTCCGCACACCATTCCCGGATTGTAGGTAAAAAACCATGCATCACTGTAATTCTGGGAGGTGCCTGTTTTTCCGGCCAGGTCAGAGGATACATTAAACCTGGCCCTTAAGGCTGCCCCTGTCCCTTCATTGACGGCTTTCTGAAGCATGCTGGTCAGCATTTGTGAAATTTCAGGGTCAAGCACATACTGGTTTTCGGAAGCTTCATTTTCATAAATGACACGGCCTGTTGCATCGAGTATTCGTTCGATCATCCGCGGCTCCGGTTTCCGGCCACCGTTGGCGAAGGTGGCATATACCGGCACCATGTCCCTTAACGACAGGTCAATGGCTCCCAGGGCGATGGATGGTGAATTTTCAGGCATGTTGTTTATACCCAGCCGGAAACACATTTCTTCAACCCTGTTAAATCCCAGCTTGAAAAACAGATCTATTGTGGGAAGATTGAGCGATCTGGCAAGGGCATACCACATGGCCACTTCATCACCGCTGGTTCCGTCATAATTGCGTGGCGTCCAGTCATCATATTTTTCGTATGTTTTTATTTCATTGTCAAAATAATCACAGGGCTCCCAGCCTTCTTCCAGCGCGGTGGCAAATATCACCGGTTTAAAGGCCGATGCGATCATCCTGTCTGCCAGGACCAGGTCATAAGGCAGGTACCTGAAATGGTTACCGCCAATCCATACCCGGATATTTCCGGTTTCCGGTTCCAGGATCAACATACCGGCATTCAGCATTTTTTTATAATGCCAGATGCTGTCAAACTCAGACATGCTTTCCACTTTTACGCCATCCCAGGTCCAGATCTCTTTCAGGTTTTTTTCTTCCTGATCATGAGTTTGCTGGAATTTTCTTTTTTCTGCTGAAAGTGCAGGATCCTTGTCCAACAGCGGCTGCATGGTTTTAAGATGGTTTTTTATGGCATCAACTGCCAGTTCCTGTAATCTCGAGTCCAGTGTGGTCTCTATTTTAAGGCCATCCTTTTCCATATCGTAGTGATCCCCGTTTTCTTTTTTCAGATGTGACAGGATGATCCTGGCTTTGTTCTCAACCTGGTATAAAAAATACTGGGCCGGGCCGTCTATGCTGAAATTGGAATAATCGAGGTTCAGCGGTTTTTCCTTCAGGCTTCTGGCCATGGCATCGGATAATTTCTCCTGCTGGTTCATAAGATCCAGGATCAGGTTGCGCCTGTCAAGTGCCCGGTCTGGGTGCAGCCTGGGATGGTAATAAGTGTTTCCTTTCAATACGCCAATCAGCAGCGCCGATTCGTCCACCGTCAGTTCAGCGACATGTTTATTAAAATACCGGTTGCTGGCCGCTTCAATGCCGAAAACCTCCTCGCCAAACGGAACGGAGTTCAGGTAGAGGGATAAAATCTCTTCCTTCGAAAAAACTTCCTCAAGTCTTACTGCCAGGATGGCTTCCCTGATCTTATTGATGGGCAGGGAAAGGCTACCGAAATCCTTCCTGCCAAACAGGTTTTTGGCAAGCTGCTGGGTTATCGTACTGCCTCCTCCGGACGACCGGTTTCCCAGGAGTATGGTTTTAATGATCACCCTTGTCAGGCTCCGGCCATCCACACC
>JAGTVG010000211.1 GCA_018224645.1 Cyclobacteriaceae bacterium | reverse complement strand
CCAGCTTCCGTGGATCAAGTCCGAGAAACGAATAATGTTCAAAAAACAACGGACCACCATAACCGGGGCCCAGGGGGAGTTGAATATCATAATAAAAATTTCCATTGATCATTCCGCCATTTCTTGCCCAACCTTCATGATAAACAACCGGTTCGACAGGATGGGCAGGGGAGGATACTGCCAGGATATAAACGATCAAAGCTTCATTCCAGCCTCTTACCTTATGGTTTTTAACAAATCCGAAATTTGGTGACCAGTGCCAGGTGATTGAATTTTCACCCTGTGTGTACCAGTCCCATTCAACTTCCTGCCACAATTGATTGATATCATCGATCAGTTCCTGTTCCTCCTGTACGCTGGCATTAAGATACTGGCGTACCGTGAGAAGGCCATGGATCATAAAGGAAGTTTCAACAATATCCCCTCCATCATCATCCGCACTGAAAGGAATGGTCTTGCCGGTACTTCCATTCATCCAATGAGGCCAGACCCCATGAAACCGGTCGGCTGTTTTCAGGAAATCAACTATCTTTCGCCATCTTGCCACGGCATCGGATCTCGTAATAAATCCCCGTTCAACGCCCACGATAAACGACATCACGCCGAAACCGGATCCGCCTATGGTGACAGTTTCACCGGAAGTGTTCCTTTCCCGGCTCAGCCCGCTTACAGGATGCCCGAAATCCCAGAAATATTTAAATGTTTGACGTTGTACAAGATTTAGCAGTTCGTCATCCGGTATTTCAGGAAATTTAAAACTACTGTCAATTTGTGTGAAAAACGGTTTCCGGAAACCTTCGAAGGTAAAATTGTTTTCCGAGATTAAATTATTATCAATGATGAAGGAATATTTGGTATAATATTCCAGAGGTTGAAGGTTAGATATGCTTACCTTACGTCCGGCTTCGGATAATGATACTTCAAACTGAACAGGGGAACTTGGTCCCAGGATAAGGAAGTAATCTCCAAGCTTACTTTCATTAAGCGAATCTGAAAACCAGGCATCGATTTTCAGGTCAAATTCTATGTCTTTAAGTTGCTGATTGGTATTAAAATTCCTTCCATTGATCTGTATGGAATCCATCGATAGGATTCCATTTTCTGTTTGAAACTCAAAAGTTACGCCTGAAAAAGTTTCTCCATGATATCCTTTTAAATTATCATTGATTTCCAGTGAATAATCCGCAAGATATGTTAGATCCTGGCCCGGGTTCAATGATGCTGTTGCCTGCTCGTCAAGAAAACTGGTATTGTATGTTACAGGTGTTCCGGATGAATCCCTGATGGATATACTCTCCTTTATGGTGGAGGTGTCGAGTTTGGCTGAAAAAGAAATAACCAATGGTTTGTCGGTTTCGACACCAGTTACTTTATTATCATCAGATAATACTGTTGAACCCACATTGGCTGAAATTACCTGGAGGATATCTTTATTTCCTGCTGGACCATCCTCCTGATCAGATTTACAGGAAAATCCGATAAAACATAACAAAAGAAGTACTTTGATTATTTTTCTCATTCATTCCGGGAAAAAAAGATTGCCTGAGGATAGACCGCCTCAATCCAGGTCAGGCAATCCGATGTATATCGGGTTTTTATAATCCGTTTTTAAAGAATGAGGCCATCTTAAAAGTGTCATTTTTCGACTCGCCACTTTTAAGACAGCCTCAGTGCAGTCAGCGCTCGTTTAAAACAACCAACTGCTGAAGATTGAATTATTGAGGACTTTCGTCACTAAACAATTGTTCAACTTCTTCATCCGTCAGAGTTGCGTGGAAGATCCTGACATCATCAAGCATTCCCTTGAAATGCTTGGCAGTTGGAAGATCATAACTGCCCCAGGGTTCACTGTCCCACATGGTTCCTGCCCTGGAATGGACAAATCCGAAAGCAAGCTCATTGACAACATCAGGTTCAGCACCCCGGTACTTCAAACCTACCACGGTACGTTTTGGAGCATCATCAGGCCAGAGATCGAAATCAAATGTTTTCATGATTTCACCATCATAATAAAGAGATGCGATTTTTTCTGAAGCATCATAGGTGTATACAACATGTAACCAGTTGTCCTTCAGCCACAATTCCATCTGTTCAGGACTAACGCTCCTTGCAAATGTCCATCCCTGCCATCCTCCGGTAGTGTTATCTGTCGCTTCTGCCGGAAACCACATGTCTTCGGATTCTGCGTCACCATTCTCAAGCTCATAGGAGATGGCGAATTTAGCCCCGTGGTAATCATCGAAAATTTCGAACTGAATACCCATAAATGCACCCAATCCCAGTACAAAATGTCCTATTGGGTTACCTTCGGCATTTACATGATTTTCCGAGTTCGTTTTCATCCAGAAACTGATGGTGAAATCATCAGTATCGATCAATGCATCACCGTTGGGCACCTCTATGATGGATTCGTCACCATCGAATTGTGCGGTACTGCCAAGTTGGCCAAAACGATCCTCAGCATAATCAACCGAAACTTCGGCACTGGCATCGTACATGCCCATTTCATCACTGGCATCTCCGTCAAATTTCCAGTAAGCTATCATATTTTCAACCTGCGGGGGAACTACATCCTTCCTTCCGGCAGTCGTGAAATTCCTTGTCACCGATGCCAGATTACCCCCATCTTCAGCCTGGATAGATCCACTTAAAGTCAATGTATGTTGTGTGCCCCTTTCCATTTCTCCTGAGGGAGAGATGTTTACCATTGAGCCGCTTGACGCCAGGTCAATATCTACATTGGATGTTCCATTATTCAAAGTAATATTACTTTCTGTAATGGTGGTGGGATCAACCGATCTGCTGAAGGTAACGGCGATAACTGCATCCACAGGTACATCTGTGGCTGCGGTTGCTTCGTTAAGGTCCACTGTGTTTTGATCTCCAGTCTGAAGATCGGTACCTGTAGCTATAATGGATGAGATCGTAACCTGGTTTGGTCCACCATCATCATCATCATCGTCGTCACAAGAAATAAATGTTGTCATTCCTGCAATGAAAAGCAACACTCCGAAGAATTTCAATTTTTTCATAATTTTTAAATTTAGTTTATCAATATTCAATTATTTATATTTACCAACCCGGATTCTGGGTTAGTATACCTTGTGATAAATCAATTTCTGTCTGCGGTATGGGCAGTAACTCATGTTTCCCCTCCACGAATCCCAGTAGGCCCAGTACCTCAGCTGCACGTCCGGTTCTGACCAGGTCAAAAAACCGATGTCCTTCCAGGGCCAGTTCAAGCCGCCGTTCCTGCATGATAGCGTCACGCAATTCATCCTGATCAGTGGTGGTTATATCAGGCAATATTCCGGGAATTCCATCCCTGGCCCTTTCCCTGACCATATTCAGATATTCAAGTGCCTGTGATGGGTTACCATTTTCATTCAGACTTTCTGCTGCCATCAATAATATATCTGCATATCGCAATACCCTCCGGTTATGTTGCCAGGATTCAAGGGCTGTGGTGCCAGGAGTCCAGATCTTTTCATTGTATGTTTCGACCTGGATCAATTGATCCAGGCTGTTATAGGTGGAATCGGGTGTCGAACCATCCCCAAGAATCAATACACCATCAAGTACTTCGCCGAGAAATGTAATGGTTTTGTCCATTCTGGGATCATCCGGATCGAATGCATTGATCAGATCAAGCGTCGGGCGGTTAAAACCCCAGCCCCTGTTGGGGGTACCCCTGACTGCCTGGGTATTTGCATATTGATTTCCCCCATTTTCAAAATTCTCAGGGAGTGCCGGAATTTCAAAAACAGATTCGTCACCGAATTCACCTGCTACACTGAAGGCCATTGAAAAATCATCCATCAGGTCATACTGCCCGGAATTGATGACTTCCAGTGAATATTTTTCAGCGTTTGTAAAATCATCAAGAAACAAATATACTTTGGCCAGTAAACCACGGGCAACTCCCTTGGTTACCCTTCCCAGGTCTTTTGCTTCATAACCGCTCTTTTCAGGAAGATTGGCATAGCCATACTCCAGATCAGGGATGATAATATCTTCATAGATCTCCTCCATGGGAGAACGGGGAACCTGTAACGCCGGATTGGATGTGGTAATCTTTGGCACATCTCCCCAGCCTCTTACAAGGTCGAAATATGCCAGGGCCCTCAAAACACTCGCTTCGCCAAGTAACCTTGATTTTAATTCTTCATCCATATCGATACCCGGTACTTTTTCCAGGACAATATTCGCCCTCCTGATGGCCTGAAAAAGGGTAGAATACCAGCCAAGCAGGTTAGCATCCGTGGGATCAAAACTGAAGTTATCAAATGGCAGGATTTGTGTGCCATCACCAGGATTACTCCCCTTGGCGGCATCATCCGACATGATATCAAGGACAGGGAATCCACCCTGTGAAATACGCCAATTTCTAAGCGTATTATAAATGGCATTGGTTGCCAGGAAGGCATCATTTTCATTCGTCATAAAAGTGGCTTCAGTCAGTTCAGCCAATGGCGAACGGTCCAGAAAATCCTCGCTGCAGGAACCTGCAAGAACAGTGATAAATATGATGGATATAAATCTTTTCATAATATTTCCAGATTAGAAAGTCAGATTAATGCCAACTGAATAAATTCTTGTTATTGGATATATGCCCTGGTCAAGTGCCCCGCTGATCGGATTGCCGACGCCTATTTCAGGAGAATATCCGCTGTAATTTGTGATGGTAAAAAGGTTAGTGCCCCGCAGATAGATCATCGCATTTCTCATGCTGATCCTTGAAAGCAATACGGCATCGAATGTATAACTGATCTGGGCAGTTCTTAACCTCAAATAGGAACCGCTTTCAAGAAAATAATTACTTGGCTGATAATTTACCCCGCCGGATGATGGCCGCGGGTCCTCATTCGTAGATCCGGCTCCTGTCCAGTAATTATTAAACTTGGTTTCCCAGTTCAGCAGACTGAATCTTGTGGCCTGTTTTGCATTGTAAATCGAATTGCCTGTCTGTCCCTGGAAATCAAAGCTCAGGTTAAATCCTTTATATCCGAGATTCAGATTGAAACCATATATCAAATCAGGGATCCATGAACCAAGTTGTACTTTATCAAATTCATTCAAGACGCCGTTACCATCAGTATCCACATATCTGAAATCTCCAACATCCTGCTGGCTGAGATGAGGATAATTATTCAATTCTTCTTCGCTCTGAAAAACCCCGTCAATCTGCCACCCATAAAAAAACCCGATTGACCGACCCTGAATTGTCCTGGTTACATTCTGTCCCAGGAAACTTCCACCGACAATCACCGAATCCTGCCCGGTATCAGTACCAATTGAAAGCACTTCATTGTTGACTGTAGAGCCGATAACTCCGATCCCGTAAGAAAAATCATTGATCTCATCAGCCCAGTTCAAGTTGAATTCAAAACCACTGTTGAGTACATCCGCTGCATTGAATGTTTTATATTGAAAACTTCCTATCCCCATATGGGCAGGCACAGTGAGGTTTACGAGAATACCATTCGTCTCTTTCCTGTAATAGTCAAATTCAGCTACCAACCGGCTTCTGAACATGTTGAATTCCAACCCGATGTCAATCTGTTCTGTCTCTTCCCATTGCAGATCAGGATTTCCAAGGTTTGTTAGTGAGGCGCCCGGATTCAGGGTTTCGGGATTTCCAAGTACAGCATCGATCCCACCTGCAACGGTTGAATATTGCGCTCGCCAGTCAATTTTTTCATTACCAATGATTCCCCAGCTGGCCCTTAATTTTAATTTATCCAGGAAGGTAGTCTGTGGAAAAAATGACTCATTATATATATTCCATCCAACAGCAAAGGCCGGAAAATTTCCATACCGGTTATTTTCCCCGAATTTTGAAGATCCATCACGCCTGAAAGTAAAGGTTCCTATATAGCGGCTGTCATAGGAATAATTTATTCTGAATAAATAAGAAACGATGGAATTTTTAAAGGCGCTATTTTCATTGGTTTGAAAATCCTGCTGTCCTGCGTTCAGATACCAGAAATCCTCATCTTCACGGAGTAGGTTCCTTCTGTCACCGCGCAGGTTTTCGAAGGTAGTTAATTGTGATGTATAACCGACTATGGCATCAATGTTGTGCCTTTCCGTTGAATAATTGTAACTCAAAGTATTTTCCCAGATCCATGTACTGAGAATTGCAGTACTTACCCCTATATCACTTTCTTCATTTTGTTGCAGCGGACCGACAAAATAAACCGGTGCGAAAGATTTGTTCTCACTTCCTTCGGCATCGATCTGGAAACTGGTTTTGAACCTGAAATTTTTCAGAAAAGTAACCTCGCCAAATACGTTCCCCAATAACCGCAGGGCATCCTCGTTTGAGTTATGATATTCAATCGCCGCAAGAGCATTCCCACCGTTTACATCTGCATAAGATCCGTCATCATTGTATGGAACATCTATCGGCCATGCCCTATAGGCTGTTGCAAACACTCCCGGAGCATTTTCCTTATTGATATATGAGAGTGTGAGGTTGGATCCGAGGTTAATAAAATCACGTACTTTATAATTGGTATTCGATTTCAGTGAAATACGTTCGAAGGAGGATTTATCTATAATTCCTTCCTGGGAGTAATAACTGCCGCCGAAATAATAGTCCAGTTTTTCAGAAGCGCCCGATACCGATAAATCCAGTTTATGGATAGGTGCATTCTGTTTAAAGATCAGGTCCTGCCAGTCCGTATTTGGTAAGGCATCAATATTGTTATAGGATCCCGGATCAAATTCATTGACATAGGTGGCGAATTGCCGGCCGTCCATCAGGCTGATCTGATTGTCCACATTTTCAAGACCCATTTCATAGCTAAGATTGACCCTTGGTTTTTCTGTTTCCGTTCCGGTTTTAGTTGTCACCATGATAACCCCGTTTGAACCTCTTGACCCAAAAATGGCAGTAGCTGAGGCATCTTTTAAAACTTCCATTGATTCGATATCGGAACTTGAAAGGAAACTGATGTCATCCGTGATCACACCGTCAACAACAAAGATCGGGTCATTATTATTCAGCGTGGTAACACCTCTCAGCCGGATTACAGGATTAACGCCTGGTTCCCCTGACGGACTCAGGACCTGTAAACCTGCTACTTTTCCCTGAAGTGCCTGGGCAGCATTTCCCGATGGTACTTTTGAAATGTCTTCTGCCTTAACGGTTGAGACGGCACCGGTAAGATCGCTTTTTCTTACCGTTCCATACCCGATGACCACCACTTCTTCCAGTGCCCGGGCATCCACGTTAAGTACTACATCAATTGTCGATTGATTTCCCACCTGAATTTCCTGTTTTTCATAACCTATATATGAAAAAACCAGTATTTCAT